>NZ_JBSQBA010000003.1:0-83485 GCF_053851655.1 Mycoplasma sp. 327 | reverse complement strand
TTAGGCACACAGCCAGCGTTCATCCTGAGCCAGGATCAAACTCTTAAAATTTGATTTTGGTTTTATTATATTTTTAAAAAATTAAAATTGACGTTATGGTATTCGTATCCAGTTTTCAAAGAACTACATATTAGGCACAAAAAAGTGCACTTTTATAAGTATACATTATTTTAAACTTTTTATTATGAAAATTTTTTAATTTTTTACATTAAATAAGAACGTTTTTAAAATAAGTACCATATCATTATACATGATTAAGTTAAAAAAATAAAATAAATTTAACAAAATTTTTTTATATATTTTTGCTAAAAGCAAATATTACAAAAAGTTCAAGATTTAAAATAAAAAACCTCCTTATATTTTTAAAAAATACGGAAGTTCTATAATTTATTATTATATCCTACAATATATATTTTAATTATCTACAATCTGGATATTTAGCTACATTATTGATTCAATTTTTACCTTATATTTAGGAGCGGCCTCAACCTCTACAATATCGCCGACCTTATGATTAAGAATTGCTTTGGCTAACGGAGAAGAATTAGATATTTTCCCACTAAATGGATCTGCATCTAGTGCGCCAACAATGATAATAGTTAAAACAGCATTATTTTTTAAATTTAAAGCCTTAACTGTTGAACCAATTTTAACAATATGAGAACCAGTTGTGTCTTCAACAATAATATGGGCGTTTTCTAAAATATGTTGAATTTCTAGAATTTCGTTTTCAATGGCGGCTTGCTTATCACGGGCCGAATCATATTCAGCATTTTCTGATAAATCGCCTTGATTTCTAGCTTCCTTGATTTCTTCAATGACTAACGGTCTAGCTTCTTCTTGCAAATATGCTAATCTTTTTTCATATTGTTCAAGGCTCTCCTTTGTTAAATATATTTTTTTATCTTCCATCTTCTTTTTCTCCTCTTTCAACAATGTCTTTTATGTTATTTTTAGCTAAAAGTATAACACTTTTATTTTTGAATTTTAAAGTTTCATAACGCAAACCAAGATTTGCTGATATCTTCTTTAACAAATCTAAATTAATGTTTTTATTATTTTCAATAATCATTATTCCTTTTGGATTTAAAAAGTTTATTTTAGAACTTATGGTTGATTCCAATAATTGATCTTTATTATTTAAAATTATTATTAATTCATTGTCATTTGGAAGCTTAGCAACACTTTGAATATTTTCAAATTTTAGATCCGGAAATTCATATAAAATTTTTTCATTAATGCCTAAATCTATTGTTCCATTAAAAAATACTTTCCTATTAGCTAAATTTGATACTGATAAAGCAAGATAATTATCATCATCTTCTATATAAATATTATGGTAATCATTTAAATAAATGGTATTAACAACAAAACATACAAAAAAATCACTTAAATCATTATTGTAAAACTTCTTAATACCGCTTAGAACCACACCATAATTAGGATTAATTTTAATAAGTTTTTCTTTTTCGCGTTCCTCATTAGGGGATAAATATTTTTTAATAGCCTTCTTCTTATAATAAAGACTAAGAACAAGAGCGATAATGGCAATTAATAAAGCTATAGCAATAGAAATAATTAATCCCGTTCTTACGTTGGGAGGTATTTTGCTTGTCCCGTTAGAAATAGATGATATATATATTAATTTGCGCATAAATTATCTACCGTCTCAGCTTCAAACAAAATGTGTTCAATAGATTCGCCATTTTCATCTACTAATTCAAATTCATTAGCAAACTCTTCTAATAAATCACTTAAGATTGAAACAATCCCTTCATCTTCTACCTCTTCTAAAATATGAGATTTTGTTTGTCTAAATAGAAAAATACCTTTTTTATTAGTTAAAAATATGTATTTTTCACCATTTTCTTCAATCGAAAACAAAACTCACATTTTAACATTGTTTTCCAAAATGATTTCTCTTTCTTGTGAGAAGATAAATAATTTTTGTCGTATGTTTTTATTGTTGTTTTTATTGATTTCTTCCATAAATCTAACCTTTTTTTAAATAATCCTCTAGTATGATTTGGGCAGCTAATGAATCTTTTTTATTTTTTCTTTTTTTGCCATTGTATCCGGCATTATATAAAATATTTTCAGCAAATATTGTACTTTCTCTTTCGTCTTGTAAAATAACATTTATTTCAACATTGTCTTGAAGTCTTTGCTTAAATTTTTCCACCATGATTGTCCTTGGACTTCTTGAAAAATCCATTCTTGTTGGATAACCTAAGATAATTGTATCAATTTCATTCTTATATTGACTTTCATATAGTCAATATTTCACTCTCCTAATAACGTCGATAAAATGTCATTCCTCAAAATAGAGTGTTTCTAATCCAGAAGCAATTATATTATTAATATCACTGATAGCAAAACCGCATGTTTTTGAGCCTAAATCCATGGCTAGTTTACGCATTTATTAATTCCTTAATTTCATCCATAATTATTTTAATCTGTTTAGTTGAATTAATTGATCCTTGCGATACTATTTGATTACCGCCACCTTTACCATTAAAGTTAGAAATTATCCTTTTAAAAATCTTTGTTGAGTCATATTGTTTTGAAGCAACAATTAAAAAATAATTATCATCTTTAATTCTAGAAAGACCGATTATCAATGCATCAGCATTTGCTTCACGAATTTGCACAGCAATTTTTCTTAGTAAGCTTGCATCATTTTCATTAATTATGAATAACTTAACATTATTGCCAATTATTTCAGGATTATAAGCATTTAAATTTACTGATTCATTATTCTTTTCTTTTAATAATTTCTTATAATCTTCTCTTAATTTACTTTCGACTTCATCATAATAATCCAACATTTTTTCTTTCTGCGATGAAAGGCTAGGAATATCTACCAAATAAGATAAATTATAATTAGATTCTAATGCTCTATTATTCTTTACCAAGGAAGACAATAATTTTTGCTTTTCTAAAATTTCATTATGTAAATGTTTATTAACATACTCTTCCGAGGTAATAACCTTCAAACGATAAATTCCAGTTCCCTTTGAATCAACAGAAACAATTTTAAAGTTTTCGATTATGCCAGAATTTTCAACGTGTGTCCCACCGCATAAATCCTTAGTAATATTTTCAAATTCAACAACTCTGACATTATTAGCATCATAATATTCAGATTCATCAATTGTCATATATGCCCCTATTTCTTGCGCTTTTTTGACTGAAGTAATAATATAATTTCTCTTAGCCTGCATTGCAATATATTCATGCATAATATGCTCAATTTTTTTAATTTCATCCTTAGTTGGCCGATTATCTAATCCGAAGTCAAATGTAAAATATTCAGGATGAATGTTTGAACCAAGTTGTTCAATAATATCATTTGTGTAAGTTCTTCTTAAAGCATGGAACATAATATGTGTTGAACTATGATTTCTAGCATAATTAATTCTTTTTTCTTTGTCAACATAACATTCAATAGGTAAATTCTTATCAATCTTTCCTTTAACATAATGAACATGATTTTGGTATTTATCTTTAAATACATCAATTATTTCAATTTTATTATTTCCTTGCATCATATAGCCAAAGTCATGATTTTGTCCACCACTAGTTGCATAAAAAGGAGTATTGTCAAGAATAACATATGAAAAATCATCATCGCTATCTACCTTATCAATTTCCTGCTCTTCATTTAGCAAATAGATAATTTTTGATCTAGACTCAAGAAATTCATAACCAATAAATTCAGAAATTTTTCTGTCAACCAGTGAAAGCGAATTAATAACCTTTTGCATCGCAGCCTTTAAGCTGCCTTTTGAACGTTCTTGATGTTCCTTTTGAAAATCATAAAATTCTTGCAAATTAATTTCGATATTCTTTTCTTTTAATATTTCAGCCGTTAATTCAATAGGGAAGCCATAGGTATCAAACATTTTGAAGGCAATTTTAGCATCAATAAAACCTTTTTTATTTAGTTCGTGTTCAAGAAGTTTTTCGCCATCTTTAATGGTTTTAGCAAATAAATTTTCCTCATCAGAAATTACTCTTGAAACAGTTTTAACATCGATTTCATATATCAATGAGTCCTTAACAACTTGAACTAATTTATATAAAAAAGTTTTTTGTTGTATTCCTAATGATAAACCAGCCCGGTAAGCTCTTCTTATTAAACGTCTAATAATGTATCCTCTACCAACATTTGAAGGGCTAACGCCATCATTAATAGCATTCACACTTGCTCTAATATGATCCGCAATAATCTTAAATCAAGTATTAATTTTTAACTGTTCTGGCTCTTTTGTAAAATAGTTATTTATATCGTAGTGATATTTTGTTCATTCTTCTACTTTTCTAATAATAGGCAAAAATAGGTCAGTATCAAAATTAGTAGGCGCATCCTGAATAATAGAGGTTATTCTTTCTAACCCTGCACCAGTATCGATATTTTTAGTAGCTAATTCAGAGTAGTTATTTTCGCCATCATTATTAAATTGCGAAAATACAATATTTCATATTTCAATATATCTATCATTCTCAATATCTTCTTTTAACAATTCAATGCCGCGCTTATCATATTTTTCACCCCGGTCATAAAAAATTTCAGTATCAGGGCCACAAGGTCCTTGACCAACATCTCAAAAATTAGTATCTCTTGTTCCACTTATAAGATGGTCCTTGTTTATACCTAACTCAATTCATCTATTATATGTATCCAAATCTTCTTCATAGTATGTTATATATATTTTTTCTTTTTCGAGTTTCAATACATTAAAAATAAACTCATATCCAAATGCAATAGCTTCTTTTTTAAAATAATCACCAATAGAAAAATTTCCTAGCATTTCAAAAAAGGTGTGATGTCTTGCGGTTATACCAACATTTTCAATATCATTAGTACGAATTGATTTTTGCGAATTTGTTATTCTCTTTGCGGGCGGAACTTTTTTACCGCTAAAATAATCTTTTAATGTTGCCACACCCGAATTAATTCATAATAATGAAGGGTCATTTTGAGGTATTAAAGATTTAGATTCTACAACAAGATGTTGTTTTGAAGCAAAAAAATCAAGTCACATTTGTCTAATTTGTTTTGATGAAAGCATTTTTTCTCCTTGTTTTATATCATTATTTGATTTATAAAAAATTCTTTTGTTTTTGTTTATAAAAAATTCTATCAATGATTGCTGCCCCTACAACTTTTTGACCATCATAAATTACAACTTGTTGTCCTGGGGTTATAGCTTCTGTTTCATTGTACATGACCGCAATTTCATTATTGTCTAAAAGTTGAATCTTACATTTGATATCTTCTTGACGATATCTAAATTTGGCCGACAGGTTTTCCTGATTATATGTTTTAGCAATTAAATTTCAATCTTTGGCAATAATCTTATCGGATAACAAATATTCTTTATGGTCTTCATTAGCAACATAAATAATTCTTTTTTTAATATTATGTCCAACAACAAAATAAGGTTTCTTAAATCCACCGAGATTTAAACCCTTGCGTTGACCAATTGTATAATACATTGCGCCGATATGTTCCCCAACCTTATTGCTTGTGGCAATATCAATTATGTCACCTGGTTGAGCAGGAATATAATTTTCAAGAAATTTTGTGAATCTTCTTTCGCCAATAAAACAAATGCCTGTTGAATCTTTTTTAAAGGCAGTTTTTAAGTTTAACTTCTTAGCAATTGTTCTTACTTCATTTTTTGTTATATTAGCTAGAGGAAAAATAACCTTTTTTAGTTGTTCATTGTTTAATTGAGCCAAGAAATACGATTGATCCTTAGTCTGGTCAAAGGCCCGAAATAATTCCCCATCATTAGTGTATGCATAATGACCCATAGCAATATAATCGGCTTTTAATTCATTGAATGCATAATCCGAAAAAGCTTTAAACTTTATAAATTTATTACAAAAAATATCAGGATTTGGTGTACGGCCAATTTCATATTCATTAATTAGGTATTTAAAAACATTGTCTCAATATTCCTTAACAAAATCCACACGGTGTAGCTTAATATTTAGTTGATTTGCAACATCCTTTGCATCTTGATAATCTTGTTCTTGTGGACAAATATTTTGTGAAATGTCTTCATTGCCTAAGAAATCATTGTTTAAAAATGAATCTCAATTTCGCATAAACAAACCTTCAACTTCATATCCTTGTTTTAAAAGTAGGTATGCGCACACACTAGAATCAACTCCGCCACTCATTCCTAAAATTACTTTTTTGCTCATTTTGCTCCAATAAAATATATTAAATTATAAAGTTTTTAACGAAATAAAAATTTATTTTATACGAAACTAGTATTATAAAAAATTAAAAAGAGTCTCTATATAGACTCTTAATCAACAAACGATGTATCAAATACACCGGATATATTATGAATATTTGAGGTAGTTATTCACGCAGACTTATCTACTTTCTTAACTTGTTCCATAATAATATCTTTTTCTAAAAATAAAGCAACAGTTTCAATTTTGCCAAATTCCTCATGGCTAAATCCACCAACGCCATTAAAGATATTAAATGAGTGAGCATAACCAATCTTTTTAAATTGTTCAGCAACAATTTCCGGATATCTTGTATATATCTCAATTTTAACTTTCTTATATTTAGGATAAAACTTATTAACAAGTGTCGAAAATACTAATAAATATGAAATAGTACCTAAAATTCTTACTAAGAATAAGCCTGAATTTCAAACATGCCCTGTAATATTGCCGCTAAATTCTAATGAACCAATGATAATCGTTGATGAAGATGAAAAACAAATCGCTACCATTAAGAATACATTACCAACTGGTTTTTTATTTTTATATGCAATAAAGTTAGAAATAACTGATGTTCCTCCAATAGAACCTTTTTGTCTTCATGCAACTATAGAAGCAAATCCTTCTGAAGCACCACCCATAATAGCATAGACAAGAACCGGCCAATTTTGGCCATCATAAACACCATAAATTTTAGTGTCTTTTAATAATAAAGGTATTGAACCTAAGAGTGATACTTTTCCTATTTTAAATTGTTCAACTAATGCAGAATCAGTAATATTTTTAACTATCAAATTCAAGTCTTTTGGAGCGTATTGATTTTGAAAATAAGCAATAACTTCCTTAGCGCCTTTATCAAATTCAATTGTTAAATTTTCGCCTTGAAGAACTTTTAATATTTCTTTACTTTGTCCGTTGTTATATAATTTTGAAACTACTCTCGTATCAATTCCGAAAGGAGCTCAATAGAAATTATTCTCGCCAACCGGATTATAGAATGAAATTTTTTGATTAATAAAGTTAACAATTGGATTTGATCCACGACCGTCATATTCTATATATATTAATTGAACAATAACCTGAAATAGCATTCAATAGTATGTTAAAACCATAAACATTCTCGGATTCATTCTTCAGAAAACAAACATTAATGGTAAATTAACTAACACATAAAATAAACCATAGAATTGTGCAGTAGCAGGAGCAGTAAAAGTAATAATTTGAGAAAGCGATGATGTGCCCGAAGCAATAGTTGCTGCCTTTCTAAGAAAAACAGTAATTGCTATATTGTATAAAAAAGCACTCAATAACATTCAAATAACTTTTTTAGGATATTTTTTCCATATATTAAAAATGGTTACTTGCTGTGGGTTTAAGATAGCCATTTTTTCATCATATAGAGCCTTTTTTTGCTCAACGGAGAGCTTCGTTTTTTGAATTTTTTTATCTAAGTTTTTTTGTTTCTTATCCATGATTTAATCCTCCTTTTCTTTGAAAATTTGATGTTTGTTGTTGCCGTGTTCCTTTAAGACATAGACAAATTTATTAAAGTCAGGATAAAACCCTAATTGAATAGTTTTAGTTGATCCGTGACGGTTTTTGGCAACAATAACGTTTGTTGTTGAAAACATTTCCTTTTGTTCGTTATTAGCATTTTGATCATTTTTTTTGTTTCGATAATAGTCATCGCGATGTAAAAAGATAACTCTATCAGCATCTTGCTCAATACCTCCAGATTCTCTTAAATCAGAAATTATAGGGGTTTTGTCTTCACGTTTTTCAACGCTACGGCTTAATTGACTTAAGGCAATAATAGGACATGCTAATTCCCGACCAAGTTGCTTTAATGAACGTGAAATCTTGGCCACTTCAAGTTGTCTATTTTCTTGCGACCTTTTTGAATTGTCTCCAATAAGTTGTAGGTAATCTATAATAACAAGATCAACCTTAGCATTTCGGGCGTATCTTTTTGATAAGGTAATAATATCCGAAATATTTAAAGTAGCAAGATCATTTAATACAATATTTCACTCGAACATGTTTTCGACAGTATGAGATAAATTTCTTTGATCATCAATACTTAATTCTTTGGTTTTAAGTTTGTAAATAGGGACAGTTGAATCTATAGAAATCATACGCTGGACTAATTGTGGATTGGACATTTCAAGGCTAAAAAATAAAACGTTTTTCCCTTGTTTAGCTACATTATTAGCAATATTCAAAGCAAAGGCCGTTTTACCCATAGCCGGTCTAGCACCAATAATAGTTAAATCCCCACTATTTAAACCAAGCAAGCATTCATCTAATTCTGGAAAACCAAGTTGCAATCCTATTCCAATATCACTATCCTCCTTGCGCAAAATTTGTTGCATTATATTGTTTGCAACATCACCAATTTTTTCAAATGAGGAATTAATTTCTGATATATCAATATTGATCAAGGATAATTGAATATGTGATAAAAGGTCCGACACATTAAAGGTTTTATTATCAATAGTATTTTTAATATCAACTATTAATTCATTAAGTTTATCGATTTTATATTGATCGATTATGTTTTTTACATATATTTCAATTTCACTCAAGAAACCAGCATTTTGAACCAAATAGCCAATATATTCAGGAGTATTCATATAAAATGAACCAACTAAATCAAACTGCTTTTTTTGCTCTAAGTAAACCAATAAATTAGAAAGGTCAAAATGCTCAGTAGAGTTATGCACTTCAACAATAGCAGAATATAATATTTGATGACTCTTAAAGTGAAACATTTCTGGCCTTATTAAAACAGCAATTTTCAAATATGTTTCAGGTTCAGATAAAATTAATCCCAATAAGGAGGCTTCATTATTAGCAATAGCAGTTTCTCTTGGGTTTAATGTTTGCATGCTCATTTTGTTCCCTTCATTTTATTGTTTTTTTATGTTATAAAATTATTTTTCTTCGAATATTTGAATTAATAAAATCGCATTAACTTCCGGGTGAAGCTTTACATTAATATAATGTTTTCCGAAAGTGTTATAAGAATCTTTATTTAAGGCATGAGCACTAATTTTAATATTATGTTTTATTAATTCTTTTTCAATAGCCTTGTTGGTTATTGAACCATGAACAATATTTCCGTTCGATTTTAAGAAAAAGTTTAAAGTTATTTTTTCAATTTGCTCTTTTAAAACAATCGCTTTTTCAACTTCCCTTGCATGATCTTCGGCAATGTTTTGTTTAACTCTTTCTAAATTAGCTAGAGTTTGCTTATTCACTGGTTGAGCATAACCGTTTTTTATTAAGAAATTTTTTGCAAACCCATCATTGATTTCAATAATTTCATTTGCTTTATATTTATCATATTGTTTAATTATTATTACTTTCATTTTTTACACTCACTATCGCTTGTATTAAGTTATCAACAAAAAGTTCGATATTTTCATCACTTTCAGCTGCTGCCGTGCCATAATGCCCTCCACCGTTAACTGCTTCTGCAATTAATTGAACATTAGTATCAATTCCTCTGGCTGACATCTTACATTTTTTAGTCCCAGCTAATTTGCCAATAACAAAGGCTGCTTTTCTTCCATTAACTCTTAGGATTTCATCGGCAGCAATTGAAATTACATCAGGGGAAACAAAAATGTTCTTATAAGCAATGAAATATCCAGGTTTAACCTCCTGCAAGTTTTCAAGAAGTTCTAAAACTTGTTTGAAGGTTTCTATATCTAATTTTAAAGTATTAACTGAAATTTGGATCTTAGCGCCTCATATCTCTAATAAGGCAGCTGCTGAAAAAGTCTTGGAACTTGTTTGTTTTTGAAAATTATTAGTGTCAAGATAAATGCCATTTAACAAATATTGTGCTGTGATCTCGTCCATCTTGTCACCATTATTTGAAATAGCAATTATTTCACTAACAATTTCTGAGGCTGACGATGCTGATGAGTCAATATAAGTATTTTCTCTAAAAGCATATAATGGGTTTGCCCCGATTCGATGATGATCAATAATGATTATATTATCCTTTTCAATACCTTTAAATGCGTTGGGATTTTCAATTCTTGTTTCATCAGCAACATCACAAATTACTACAAGTGTTTTTTTATCATTTAATAATGTCGCTTCCTTTGGCGATATAAAGATTTGCTTGTCTAATGGACTCATATGATCATAAACGCGTTGCGTGGTTTCATCGAATGTCTTGTTTTGAATAAATGTTTCTTTTTCATAAGCTCTTGCTAATTTATGAATACCCCACGCAGAACCCAGCGCGTCAAGATCGGCGTTCTTATGACCATAAATTATAACTTTGTTAATATTCTTAGACTTTAATTTTGCAATCAAAACCTTAGAAATATAGCTAACATTAGTACGAGACATATTGATGTTTATTTCTGAGCTAGTTCCATAATATCTTGGATGTTCATTTTTTGTTAAAACAGTTATTTGGTCTCCACCACGGGTTTTGGATTGTAATAATGCCTCTTTGGCTAATTTATCCAGTGTTTCCAACTTGAATAAACCATATGAAAACCCACCAGACAATGTCAAGGATATACCTTTATGCAGACTCTTATTTTTAAGTTGATTAAATGCCTCAAAGTTGGTTTTTTCTAGTTGCTCAAGAGTTTCTTGATTAGTTAAAACAAAGAAACGCCCATTCTCATATTGCCGGTAAATAATATTATAACTTTTAGAAATATCATCAAACAAGGACCCAAAACTTGAATATATAGCATAAAGATCTTCTTGTGATAAGGATACTTGGTATAAATTCATATTGTCAATATGAAATTCGCCAAAAACAACACGTTGCATCTTATAATCATTTAATAAAGCTGTTTGAATAGTTATATCTTTAATCTGAACAATATTTTTTTCAAAAATAACCTGAACATCGTACTCATAGTCATCTTTTTTAAAAACAAAGTTATTATTATTCCCATCTCATTCTTCAATATTAAAAACAGTTTTTATATTTTTTCCGACTATCGACTTGCCAAATTTGTTAATAACAAAGTTTGAAGCTCATATAATCCTTCCATTATTTAAAAAAATAATAGTACCAATCCCTTGATCACTTATTTCATTTTGAATGAACTGATTTAGGGTTTGATTTGCAATTGATGATTCTTTTAAATATCTTCTTATGATGAAAAATATAAAAACTCCAAGGCCCAATACCAAAAGCGAATAAATAACAATAATAGGAACTCTTCAATTATTAGGTAAATGAAATAATCCTACAAACAAAAGAATCATTGGTACTATAAATAAAGTAAATACTTGAATTATTAAAATGAGTAATCTTTTTTTGTCTTCTTTGTTTTTCATATGTAAAATTATACAAAAATTGATATAAAAATGGACCAATGCGCACTAAATTAAACATAGATTATTTAATTTTTAGTAATTTTAAATTTTTGGAAAGCAACATATTTAAATACTAAAAATCAAAATGTTTGATAATGTCTTGCAACCCTACTTTTTTTTCTGATGAGACTATAAAAATATTTACTTCTTTTTTAAATGTTAGCGCCTGGGTTTTTACTCTATGCCTTTGTGATTGGTTAGCCTTATCAATTTTAGTAATAATAATATTAAATGGTATTTTTAAATTATTAATATACTCAATCATTTCCAAATCTATCGGCATAAAACCTATCTTGGCATCAATTAAGAAACAAACTATCTTATCATTTGGGCTGTTGCGAAAATAATAATCTATTATTCCGCTAACTTTTTGCTGTTCTTTTTTAGACATGCTAGCATAACCATAACCAGGCAAATCAACCACAATCTTTTTATTATTAGTTTCAAAATAATTTATTAATCTTGTACGTCCTGGGCTTGAAGAAGTTTTTGCCAATTTATTATTAGCTAGAGCATTAATTAACGAAGACTTTCCTACATTTGAGCGTCCTCAAAAAACAATCTCATAACTGGTAAAATCTAATCAATTTTCCTGTGAAGTTGAACTTTTTATAAATTTTCACATATTATTTTTTTACCTTTTCATAAGCTAATCTAGCAATCATCATTGCATTATCGGTTGTATACTCCATTAATGGTAGATAAACATTGTTGTGAAGGGTTAACACCATTTCTCTAATTCCTTTATTAGCGCTTACTCCCCCTGCTAAAGTAATACATTTTGGTCCATACTTTTTAATTGCCTTTTCTAAATTAATTTTAAGGTAGGCAATTATCGTATTTTGGAATTCACAAGCAATCTTATTAATATTAATTTCTTCGTTTCTATTTATTAGACTATTAAAATGATTTATAACGGCTGTTTTGATTCCACTAAATGAAAAATCTAATTCATTTAATGTATGCGGAATTGAAAATTTATTTTTATATTTTTCTTTATTATTAATTCAAATATTATCAATAATCGGTCCACCCGGAAAACCTAATGATAGTTTTCTAGCAATCTTATCATAAACCTCACCAACGGCATCGTCCAAAGTTTCACCGACTATCTCAAAACTACTAGAATCAGTATATAACATCAATTGCGAATGTCCACCTGAAACTAATAAGCATAAGGCAGGAAATTCTAATTCTTTCGATATAAAAGCTGAATAAAAATGGCCTTCTAAGTGATTTAACCCAATTGCTGGTATTTGATATATTCTGGACATTGTTTGTGCAACAATAAAACCTATTTGCAACGATCCTACCAATCCCGGTTCCTTAGTATAAGCAATATAATCAATATTCTTACAAATCTCCTTGTTATTAACAACGGTATTCTTAAATTCCTCAATTAATAATGCAATATTTCTAACATGCAATCTCGAAGCAATTTCTGGAATGGTTCCACCGTATTTTTTATGAATTTCTGTTTGAGATATAGTTTTCATTCAAACAGGCTTATTATCTTCCAAAACAGCAAAAGAGGTATCATCATGAGAGCTCTCGATAGCAAAAATTTTCATTAAACACCTCCAATTTGAGGATCAGAAGCATAAATTAATTCTTCTTTTAAGATATCATTTGATTCTCTAAATAAATCAACATATTTACTAAAATTTTTAAAGAAATTTTGGTAATTAAAATCTATTACTGAATTTATACTATCAACTAAATTTATAGTTATTCCTAAATTAGTTTTAATTACTTCATATGCCTTATACCTATTAGCTTTTATATAAATAACGTCCAAATTTAGTTGTTTAAAAAACAAATCATATGTTGGCGCAATAAAAACTTTTATATCATTTTTTGCGATTACATTTTGAAGAAGTTTATTAGTAGATGCAAAAACAAAGGCTAGGCGTGTTCCGGTAAAACTTCCGGGTCCATTTGTTATGTAAAGATTATCTAGATAATTCAACTTTGTATTATTTCTTCCTAATAACTCATCTATTGATTCAAAGAATTTATCAGTTTTTTTAATTAGTTTTTCAATTAATATATGGTCAATTACATTACCATTTTCAGTTAAAGCTATGCAAAAATCTGGCAAAGAAGTTTCAATGAATAAGCCTTGATAACAAGTTTGCTTAGTTATTTTAAATAAATGAAAAATTTGACCATCCCTTTCATGAAGACTGACCTCAATATTAAAATAATATTTAAAATTATGTATAATGTTTTTTGACCATTCAATAACAACAATTTTATCTTCAAAATATTCTTCATATGGGAATAAATCACCAACTAATTTATACGCATCAATATGTACCATTTTATCATAGCAAATTATAGTATTAAATGTTGGGGAAACCACAGCCTTAGATTCACCTAATTTTTTGGCTATTTGCGCAGTTAATGTTGTCTTCCCTGCGCCTAATTCCCCGTCTAATAATATAGCTTCTATTTTTTTAAATGACAGAAGATAATTAACTAATTCATCTAGCTTTTCGCCTTCTTTAAACCAAAATTCCTTCATTTTTTTAAAATAATCTCCTTATATAAAAACAAAAAAGAAGATTCAAATATTTTATGATTCTTCTTTTTTAAAATAATTTAGCACTGGCTTTTTTGTCAACTTCAGCTTTTTTCGTTTTAATGTCATCAAGAATTTTATTTAGTTCTTGTATTAATTTGGTTTTAGCATTATCATTAAATAAAACTGAATTTATTTTCTTAATTTCTTCTTCTTTTGCGCTGTATTGTTTAACTAACTCAATTTTCAATTCATCATATTTTTTATCTGACAACTGTTCATGTGCATATTGCTTTAATGTATTTAAAAAAATAAATACATCTCTTTGGTTATTACTATATTTTTCAGCTGTTGTTTTATTATCATTAAGAATTTTATTTGTATTTTCAATAAAATCACTAAGTGCCTTCTGATAATCGATATTTTTATTGCTATTATTTTTTAATATATTTTCAGCATCAATAATTTCTTTTCTTAATTTGTCCTCATAATCATCAGCAAATTCAATATTAGATAATTGTTGCTTAGCAAGAGAAACTTCTCTTTCTAATTCTGCTTTATAGTTAGTACATGAAATGGCAATTAATGGGAGAGTCAAAGCAGAAATCGAACCAATACTAATTAACGTTTTTGTTATTTTATTCATAATTCTCCTCTAAAATAAATACCATAAATAACTAAGAGCAAATCTCAAGGTCATTATGCGAGAATTCCGTTGGCACCTTTCTTCCAAATTGTTCAATATTTACAAATGCTTTTTGTTCAATGTCATCATTTCTAATAATTTCGCCAACTTCGCCCTTGAATATACCACTCTTAATTTTAACAATAATCCCCTCTTTGAATGCTGTTTCAATATCTCCCGCTTCAAATTTCTCAATGAGAATCCTTTCTTTTTCAACCATTTTTTCAAAGGTGTTTTCACTGATTGGCGTTGGTTTTGCACCCTTCCCAGAAGATCCAATCAAACCAGTAACGTATTGTGTATTACGAACTAAATACCAGGATTCATCAGTCATTATCATATTAAGAAAAATATAACCTTTATAAATATTTACATACTTAATGTTGTATTCCTCACCCCTGCTTTTCTTTTGCAATTCTTTGCTAGACAAATGGGGCATCTTAAAAATTCTAATATCCTTAAAGAAATCTTCCATTTTTTGAGAACTAATTTTGTTTTTCAATGCTTCAACAACGTTATCTTCCTTGCCTGAAACAGTTGATATCATATATCACTTACAATCTGAATACATTTTTTCTCCTTAAAAAATATTATGTTCTAATACCCACTACATTTCATAAACCGGTAAAAATTAAAGTTATAACAAAGCAAAATATAGCCATGATTAACACAAAGGCAATAGTAATTCCAAACCATTTTCAAGACTTGAAATTACTTGGCCACGCAACTCTCTTAATTTCCCTTACTAAATTTCTAAAAGTGTAAAGTTTCGTTGCCTTAGCTTCATCCTTTTTTCTTTCCTTTAAAAGAGCTTTCTCTCTTCTTACTCTATCTTTAATCTCTTTTTTTTCTTCAGGACTCATCTTTGTTTTTTCTAGCATACCTTATTTTTCCTCTTTATGAATTGTTTGAATATTGCAATATTTACAAAATTTCTTAATCTCTAGTCTTTTTTCATTACTTTTATTAACAGAATAATTTTTATGCAAGCATTCCTGACAAGATAGTGACACTTTCTTTTGCTTTCTCATATAAGGAAAATTATATTATTTTTTTACATTTTTTTCAAATAAAACTAGACTTAGATATATTGTGAACAATAAATAAGATATATAAAATATAATTTTACTTACTATGGTACACAATTATTTGTATTTTTTGTTAAATGTAATTTGGATAATACCTATTATTATCGCCTTCATTATTCGATCTTTAAAAAAGGAATTTAAAATCAAAAAACTTCAAAAAAAGATTGAATACATAAACCAAAATTTAAAAAAAATTAAAAAAATTAATAATCAATTTCATGAATTTACAGATAAAAACAATAAATGCACATACCAAGAAAAAATAACTGCTAATGTAATAAATATTATTGAATTTTCACTATCAAAGATAACTTTTTTTCTTAACGAATTGCATATGATTAATAACATAAGAAACATACAAGAAAAAAAATTGAAAAGTCCTGAATTTAAAAAAATTTTTAATAAAGCAATTGTCGAATGAAAAACAATAAAAGAAACAATAAAAGAAAACAAAGATTTTATTTTTCTTGAAAGTCAAAATATCTCAAAATTTCTCATCTTTTCAAATAATTTAAAATCCGTCTTCTTAAATATAAATAAATGTATTGATAACAATAAAAACAACCTTTTCTTTCAAGATTTTTCAATTGAATTTAATAAAAAATACAATGAAATAAAAAATATTGTTGAATACAGTAGCAAGCTTCAACTATATAAAGGTTGGAATAATCATTTTTTAATTAATTCAAAAAATATCAAGAAAATATTAAATGATTTTTTGTTCTTTATAAAAAATGGTTTAACACTATACTCATATATTGAAAATAATATTGAAATTCCATTTAAATTTATTGAGGACATTGTCATCAAATATTCATCTTTTCACCAATTTTTTTTTAATTGGCAAATGCTAAATTCTTTCATTGATGAAACTAGAAGTGTGATTGAAGAAATTAAAATTAAAATTCATAAAACTAATTTTTTTGATTGAATTGTAACATTCAAAACAAAACTTGAAAACCTTTCAAAAAAAATAATTTACAAATATATTGAAATCAAAAAAGAAATAGATAGTTTTGAAATATTAAAATCAAATTCTGGGCTTATAAGCAAAATAATTGATCTTTTTGATATACAACATTGAAAAAATCTTAAATCAGACCGCCAAAACGCAAAATATAAATTATTAATAAATAATTTTTATGAATTTTATTACCAAAATCTGGCGTATTTTAAATCAAAAAATAAAAAAAATTCAAGCAATATTTCATATTTTGAAAGATTAAATAATCTAAATAATATTCTAAAAAAAATGTGTAAAATCCCGTTTTTTCAAAGACAATTTAAAAATAATTGAAACAAAAAAGATAAGACCGCTTTCAAGGATAAAATGACCAATATGTTAATTGAGACATTTGGACTACATGACTTTAAAATACCATTAAATGAGGAAATAATTTATTACAAAAATAAATTTGAATCATTACTAGAAAAGCAAAATATAAATGACGAATATGAACTAAACTTAATAAATCAAGTCATTCAAAAAAAAATTATTGTGATTAACATAAAATATTTGGTTGCAAGGCATCTAATCGATAATTTTAACTTGCTAACAAAAAATAAATTTCAAGAAAAAAATATTGAATTAATTAACTTAATATATCAGAATAAATATGATGAAATAATTAATAAATCGCTAAAATTAATTAATAAGTCAAAGGAGAAATAAAATGTGTGCTAATCAAGAAATGGAAATATTAATTAGATACGGAGAATTAACACTAAAAGGTGAAAATAAAAAGGATTTCATTAATCAATTAAGAAAAAATATTGAACTATATATACCTAAAAATGAGTTAAGAATGGAATACGACAGAGCTTTTTGTAAGTATTCAGAGCAAAATTTAAAATCCCTAAAATTTATTTTTGGAATTTCATCTTATTCAATAGTTCATAAGACATCAACCAATATTGAAGATATTGAAAAAAAAGTATTTGAACTAGCCTCGAAAAAATCATTCAACTCTTTTGCTATAAATGCCAGAAGACATAATAAAAATTATCATTTAACTTCATCGGAAATCAATATGCACTTTGGCGGTTTTATATTAAATAATTTTAAAAATAAAGTTGTAAACCTTAGCAATCCTGATTTATCCATATATATTGAAATAAGAGACAAATTTACATATATTTTTAGCGATTACATTTATGCCCTTGGTGGAATGCCAGTGTGTTCATCAGGACGTGTTTTACATTTAATAAGTGGTGGAATCGATTCTCCTGTTGCTGCACATTTATTGCAAAAAAGGGGATTAAAGATTGAATTTTTAAACTTCATTACACCCCCTCATACCGATGAAAAAACGACTATGAAAATCGAACAAATTATCAAAACATTAACCAAATTTCAAGGATCTTCTACTCTTTTTCAAATTAATTACACAAAATTAATGAATTATATAGGTCTTGTATCAAATCAAAAATATAAAATAACACTAATGCGTCGCAGTTTCTATCGTATTGCACAAAAAATAGCCAAAAAATATAATATAAAAGCAATTTCGAATGGTGAAAATTTAGCACAAGTTGCTTCGCAAACATTAGAATCAATCCACGCAATATCAGAGGTTTGTGATTTGCCTATTTTTAGACCATTATTAAGCTTCGATAAAAATGAAACAATAACAATTGCCAAAGCCATTAACACAATGGAAATATCGATCCAAAAAGCTTGCGAAACATGTGAACTTTTTGCCCCAAGATTCCCAGTCACCAAACCCACAAGAGAGGAAGCAAAAAGATTAGAAGAAGAACTTGAAAATCTTGAGAAACTTGAGAATGAAATAATTAACGAAGTTGAAATAAAAACATTTAATTTAAGAAATGACAAATAAAAATAATTTTTTTTATAAACTAAAAAAATATCCAAAACTTAAAAGAAATTACATTTTCTTTCTTGCTTTATGCATTTATGCAATTATTATTCCTATCATTCTCATTACAGCATGAATTGTTTATCTTATTTTAAATAATGGAAAACATTTTCTAATGCAATCAAATAATTTTATAGTTTTAATTTCGATCACTAGCATACTATTTATTAGCTGACTTACCTGTTTTTTCTTAATTAGATATATTATTAAAATCACATTTGCAAAAATATATAAAATAACTAAAAATAAAATAATTAACAAAATTGCTATTATCTTTTTAGGTGAAAAAATTATGAATGCAGATATTCATATGATTAACCAAGAACTGGAAGAAAACAATAAAAACCAACGTCTATAAAACACTCATTTGTGTCTTTATATTTTTTAATTTTTATTTAAATATTCAAAAAATATATAATTAATTATCATGAGTACAACTAATTACGAAGCAAAAGATTTAAAAGTTTTAAAGGGTTTAGAGGCAGTTATTAAAAGACCTGGAATGTATGTTGGTTCTACTGATTCAAACGGATTACATCATCTAATTTGGGAAATTTTTGATAATGCTATTGATGAAGCATTAGCCGGATATGCTAATAATATTAAGGTAATATTAAAAAGTGATGGGTCTGTTATTGTTGAAGACAACGGAAGAGGTGTTCCAATCAATAAACATGAGACAGGAAAAAGTGGTGTTGAACTAGTATTTACCGAATTACATGCTGGCGGTAAATTTGGCGATGGGGCATACAAAACTAGTGGAGGACTTCATGGCGTTGGGTCCTCAGTAGTAAATGCCCTTAGTTCTAAGGTTGAAGTTAGCGTTTATCGTGACAAAAAAGAATACTTCACATCTTTTGAACAAGAAAAAATTACAAGTAAAACAACAATTATAGGACCAACTACAAAACGTGGAACTAAGGTTCAATTTTGACCTAATTATTCAATATTTAAAAAAGCAAAATTTTCATCTGAAACAGTTAAAGAAAAATTAAGAGAGGCCAGTTTCTTAATATCAAATTTGAAAATCAATTATATCAATGAAAATACTAACGAAAATGTTGTTTTTCAAACCAATGAAGGAATTAAAGAATATATCAACTTTGTTGGCGAGGGCCGAAAATTTATCAGTAGAATTTTCTTTGCGTCAGGAAAATCAAAAAACAATATTGAGGTTGAAATATCGTTAGCATATACTGAAAACTATAGTGAATCAATATATTCCTTTGTCAATAATGTTAAAACTAGGGATGGAGGAACTCATGAAACAGCATTTAAATCTGCATTAACCAAAACAATTAATGAATGGTATGCAAAAAATTCAAGTTCTAAAACAAAAATTAATTTTGATGGATTAGATGTTAGAGAGGGAATAATTGCTGTAGTATCACTAAAAATTCCTGAAAGTATTCTTGAATTTGTTGGGCAAACTAAGGATAAATTAGGAACGCCTGAAGCAAGGGAATCTGTCGAAGATTTCTTTAGTGAAAAATTTACATTTTTTTTAAATGAAAACAAGCAAGAAGCTGACAAAATCATCGAGAAAATTAAGCGAACATATGACGGAAGAATTGCGGCAAGAAATGCTAGAAATGAAGCTAGAAAGGTAAAAAATAAACTCGATTCAAAAAAAATTCTTTCAAACAAATTAACTCCTGCACAAACAAAGAACAAAACAATCAAAGAGCTTTTTTTAGTCGAAGGTGATTCGGCCGGAGGGTCGGCTAAAATGGGCAGAAATCGAATGACTCAAGCCATTCTTCCCTTACGTGGGGTTGTAATGAATACTGATAAGGCCAAGTTAGTTGATGTCCTTGCAAATGAAGAACTTGCAACAATTATTAACACGATTGGAGCTGGAATTGGTAGCGAATTCGATGCCAAGAATTCACAATATGGAAAAATTATTATTATGACTGATGCGGATGTTGATGGAGCCCATATCCAAATGCTTTTATTAACATTTTTCTGAAGATATATGAAAAAACTAATTGAATTAGGAATGGTATATATCGCTTTGCCCCCATTATATAAAATAACAATTAAAAACTCAAATAACAAATATTTCTATGCTTGAGACGAAGAACAACTAAGAGAAATAACGTCGCAATATACAAACTACGAAATCCAAAGATATAAAGGGCTTGGAGAAATGAATGCTGACCAACTTTGAGAAACAACAATGAATCCTGCAACTCGTTCAATCATTAAAGTAGGCATCGATCAGCAAGCATTAATAGAAAGGTATATAACTACCTTTATGAGTGATGATTCGGAGGCAAGAAAAAATTGAATCAATAATAACATCGACTTTTCAAGTATTGATGAATTTGAAATTAATAAAAAATAAATGAGGCACGACTTATGGACAAGAAAAATAAAAATAATTATGACCAAGTAATTGAAAATATTATTGATAAGAATATGGTCGACATTATGAGCGATAGTTTTGCCCGTTTTTCAAAATATGTTATTCAACAGCGTGCAATACCCGATGCCAGAGATGGCTTAAAACCAGTACAACGTCGTATCCTTTATTCAATGTGAAATCTAAAACTTAGAAACAAGGAGGCATTCAAAAAATCGGCACGGATTGTTGGGGATGTTTTAGGTAAATATCACCCACACGGCGATAGTTCTGTTTATGAAGCAATGGTAAGAATGGCGCAGGAATGAAAAAGCAATTATCCGCTTGTACAAATGCATGGAAATAAGGGTTCCATTGATGATGACCCTGCTGCTGCTATGCGTTACACAGAATCAAGATTAGAAAAAATAACAGAACTAATGCTAAAAGATTTGGAGCGCAAAGTAGTACCAATGATTCCAAACTTTGATGATTCAGAATATGAACCTGTTGTCTTACCGACCCTTTTTCCTAATTTGCTAGTAAATGGAGCAATGGGGATTGCATCAGGCTTTGCAACGCAAATTCCTCCCCATAATTTAGGCGAACTAATTGATGCCTTAATTGCTATGATTAAAAACCCAAATATCACCACTAGCGAATTAATGAATTATGTTAAAGGCCCTGACTTTCCGACCGGAGGCATAATTAACGGGACCAAAGGAATTCACGATGCTTTTATGACCGGAAGAGGAAAAATTTCACTATCCTCAAAATATAATTATGTTTATGACAAAAAAGAAAACATTGTTGGTATAGAAATTACTGAAATTCCCTTTGGTGTAGTTAAGTCAAAAATGGTTTTTGAAATTGATACAATCATTTCTTCAAAAGTAATTTCTGGAATTAAAGAAATTAGAGATCAATCTGATCGCGATGGATTATCAATATACATTGAACTTGAAGAAAATGCAAATGCCGAGGCAATCATGATATATCTAATGAACAAAACTAAACTAAGAGTTAATTATGATTACAATATGCTTGCTATATATAAAAATGCACCTAGCCTATTATCGCTTTACAAAGCATTATATGCATTTCTTGAGCATTCAAAACAAATAAATACCAATGGAATAAAATACGATCTTCAAAGATATAAATTACGCCATGAAATCGTTGAAGGCTTTATTAGAGTAGCAGAAATTTCTGATGAAGTTATCAAATTAATCAAGGAAAGTGATAATTCCAAAAAAGGTGTAATTCTTTCACTAATAAAGGCATTTAATTTTAGTGAAATTCAGGCAACAGCCATAGCTGAGCTAAGACTATATAAACTTTCGAGAATGGATCAAATTGAATTTCAGCAAGAAAAAACTAACCTTGAAGCTTTAATTACACAATGTAAAACCTTACTTAGTGATAACTACGAATTTAATATTTTTTTAATAAAACAACTAACTGAAATAAAAATTGAATATGCACAGGATAGAAAAACCATAATTAAAGAAGAAGGCATAAATAAAGATATTGATCATAAACTTCTTGCTAAAAATGAAAATTTTTATTTCTTTATTTCTCAAGAAGGCTATATCAAAAAAATTAGTACAAAAATCTATAATGCTAACGACTTTGCTACATATAAACTAAAAGAAGGAGATGCAATTAAATATTATGATGAAATTAATTCTCTTTCAAAATTAATTTTCTTTACTAACAAGGGGAATTTTTTCATCATTGAAGCACATATTTTAAAAGATAATTCATGAAAAGAATTGGGTATGCATATATCTTCATTAGTGAATCTTGATAGCAATGAAAAAATTATTCGAGTAATGGAAATAACATCATATGAATCGTATGCTAACATTATACTAATAACAAAATATGGTTTTGCTAAAAAAGTAAAGATATCTAGCTTTAATTCAAAAGTATTAAACAAGAAGAGAATTTGTATAAATTTTAAGAATAATGATGATGAATTAATCGATGCAAAAATTGGCAATGATGAAAAGGATATTTTTATACTGCTTAATAATGGTTCATATTTCTTATTAAATGAAAATGTTTTTTCAACTGATCTAGCCCTCAAAGCGCAAGGCATAAAACTATTGCCTAAATTACAAACAAATGAAGAAATTTTTGTGTCTACTTTTACAACTTGTTTACCTTTAAATGTAGTAACAATGATAACTGAAGGCGGAATGTATAAACAATGAAATATGAGGGACATAAAATATACAGGGCGCGCAAACCGTGGGACCAAATTATTCAACTGTTTAAAAAATATCAATTGCATTCCAAAATGTCTAGAAGTAAATACTAAAAACCTTGAATTACTAATAACAAATGAAAATAATGAAACACAAAAACTTGATTTTAAATGCAGTCAAAGTGATAAAATTAAGATCGAAAAATTAAATAAATTTAGCAATGAATTAAATAATTCAGGTTACTTAATTCAGCATATAAAAATAAACAAACTTATTGAAGATGATAGTAAACAAAAAGAAATTCTAAAACTGAAATTTCAAGATAATTTAACAAAAAATAGCAGCATTGAAGAAACAACTGAAACAACACTATTTAAAAAAAATTATTACACTAATTCATCAAAGATTAATAACCAAATCTTTGATGAAGAAGATCAAATTAACCTTTTTGATGCGGCTAATGACTTCAAAGAACTTAATCATAAAATATCAAATAAGGAACATTTAAAGAAAACATTATCACTTGAAGAAAAAATAAAAGCAATGGATGATATTGATTTTGATTTGATCGAGCAAAAAGTTGAGCAAATTAAGAAAAAATAGTTATAATATTAACTATCCTTCTAAAGTAATAAAATTAGCAAATATTGAAAGGAAATGCGATGAGAAAAGACGTTAGATTAGCAAATAAGGTTAAAGCTGAAAAAAGAGCTCACAAATTAGCTAAAGAAAGAGCCCGCGACCTAAGAAGAGAAGCAAGAAAAGCTGAAACAAAATCACAATAATAATATATTTTGTAACCTTTTAAGCACACTGTGGTGTGTTTTTTTAATTTTAAGAAGATTGCTATTAATATAAAATAACACAGCTTCTATGTCGTAAGTATTAACCTTCTTTTAAGACATATTAGAGTATTATAAAAACGCTAAAAATTAAATAGTATTATAATTAAAATGTTAACCAATTTATTCTAAGGAAATTATTAATATGAAAAAAACTTATTCAAAAAACATAATGATTTATTTAACAACGCTAACGTTACCAACAACATTTTTGATTTTATCCTCATGTTCAACGCAAACACAAACTTCTGAAAATGAAAAAAAATATCTAAATAAAAAAGAAGAACTTCTAAAAAACATCCTTAAAATAAAAGATAATGAAAAATTAAATAAACTATGAAACAAGCTAGAGATTATAGAAAGCAAGGAAAACTCTAAAAACTTTGATTCATTAATTAAGGAAATTGAAATATTAAATAATGAAACTCTAAGGGAAATAAGTCCTTCACCAAATCCAAATGATAAGAAATCAGAAACAGGAAGCGAGAATAATCCTATTACTCCCGATAAGAAAGAGAAAGATAATAGACAACAAGAACAAGATAATAACACCTTGGCAAGAAATGGCGCTGCCCCAACCACAAATAATGGATTTCACATCCAATATGATAACTCGAATAAATTTTATGAATCACTAAATGGGTTAAGTGGACAAGAATTAAGAGACAAACTTTTTATGATTCAACTACAAAACCGAGATAAAACAGGTGTCGGTAGAGCTGCTTATGCAAAGTTGCACAATACTTATGTTGATGCATTTGTTGATAAGTATTATGAAAAAGATGGCACAGTTTTAGATCTATATACGGAAATAATTGGGGGAAAAGACAAATACAACTTTGAATTTGGCAAATATCGTGACATTGGAAATAAAGAGGGGCAAGGTATGAATCGTGAACATATCATTGCACAATCCTGATTTGCAAAACAAGGGCCAATGAGAAATGATGCTCACCATGTTTGACCGTCAGATAAAAAAGTCAATGCTATCCATGGTAATTTACCATATGGAGAAACTCAAAATGGTAAAATAGTTTCAAGCAATGGTTCAAAGTTAGGAATTGGAAAAGAAGATGGAGAGCAGGTTTTTGAAGTAATAGATGAATTTAAAGGTGATATAGCAAGAGTCTTCTTCTATTTTGTGTTAACTTATAGAGACAAAAATATTACAAACAACCACTCCGCACAAAGAGTATTTTTTGAAGAAAATGGCATAAATCAAATAAAACAAAAATATTTAGAAACTTATTTAAAATGAAATAAATTAGATGGAATTTCACAATTTGATATCGATAGAAACAATGGTGTTTATAAACATCAAAGAAATCGTAACCCATTTACTGACTATCCTGAATTAATAAAGGTCTATTTTGAACATGACGATAATTACGTCTTTCAAAACAAAGGGATTGCTATAAAATTAGTTAAAAATTAATCTTATTTTTGAGGATTTAAAATGAAAAAATATATTCAATTTAAGCAAGAAAAAGAAGTGTTTGATAAAATGATCAAAAACATTGCAAGCTTATGTGAAATCCCTTCCATCAGTATAGAGCAAGAAGGAAAATATCCATTTGGTATAAACGCTGATAATGCTTTAAACTATGCCCTAAAATTAGCTGATTCTTTTGGCTTTGAAACATATAAAGATCCACACAATCGATATGGATATGCACAAATTGGTAATGGGGCAAAAATTCTAGGTATTTTAGCTCACTTGGATGTTGTTCCTGCTGGCGATGAAAAGCAATGAAAAACTAGCGCCTTTGTTCCAGTAATCACTGATAATGAAATAATTTGTAGAGGTAGTCTTGATGACAAGGGTCCTGCAATCATTAACATGTATGCAATGAAATATCTCAAAGACAATGGTCTAGTCAATGATGAATGGTCTATTCGAATTATCTTTGGGATTTCCGAAGAGACAACTATGAAATCAATGAAATTTTATCTTGCAGACTTCGGCCATCCATATGTTTCATATACTCCTGACGGAGAATGGCCACTTATTTTTGCCGAAAAACTTATATATCAAGTTAGTTTTATTTTTAATAAAATTGATAATCTTGAAATAAATGCCGGAAATGTTGTAAATCAAATACCAGACAAAACTGAATATATATACAGCGGAAAGCTACACAGTGTATTAGGGAAGGGTGGCCATGGTTCAACGCCAGAAAAAGGTGATAATGCTATTATCAAATCAATCCTAGAACTAAAAGAAAAACATCCCCAATTATTAAGATATAATCTAATAAAATTTATTAGTGAAAATTTAGAAACTCGTGATTTTAGATTAAAAAATATTTTTCCAGACTATGATGATTTCTCGGGTAGCCTTAGTGCTAATCTTGGTATTATCAAAACAACCTCTGACAAACATATCATAACTTTTGATTTGCGAGTCCCAGCAACCCATTCTGTTGAAGAGGTTACAAATTCTATAAAAAAATACCTTTCATGCAATTTTTCGGATGTACATTTTGAAGTAGTTGGAACTAAAAATTCTATGTTTATGTCACCGGAAAGCAAATTAATAAAATTACTAATGCAAACATATAATGAAGCAATGAATACCAAAGAGCTACCATTAGCAATTGGCGGAGGGACCTACGCACGTATAGTTAATAATTGCGTAGCTTTTGGTTCAACAAAATATATGCATTTAATGCATGGACCAAACGAATGCTTCACATTCAAAGAAATAAAAAAATCGCTCGAAATTTACATTAATGCTCTAAATAGAATACAAGATGAAATATAATGAAAATAAGAATAGAAAAAATCATTTCTTGATATCTTAACATTTCAAGAAATGAATGCAAAAAAATAATAAAAGCTAAAAGGGTTCTAATAAATAATAAATCAATCCTTAAGCCAATTTGTGTTGATATTAATAATGATACAATTATGATTGATGGTAAGCTAGTTGAATATAAAGAAAAACAATATTTTGTTTTCAACAAACCATCAGGATACATAACGGCAAATTTTGATAAAAAAAGTAAAACAATTTTCGAAATTATCGACCTTGATCCCAATAAATTTTTTTCATATGGTAGACTTGACAAAGACACAGAGGGATTATTAATAATAAGTAATGATGGTTTTTTAGGCCACCAAATTATGAACTCAAAATTCGAAATACCTAAAACATATTATTTTCAGACTAATAAACCTTTTGATGACAAAATAAAAAATCACTATCCCAAACCAATTATCATTGCAAATAATTATCATGTAGAAAGATATGAGTTTATCTTTATAGACTCTAAATCTGCCTATATAACTATTTATGAAGGTAAATTTCATCAAGTTAAGGAAATGCTAAATTTTTTTGGTTATAAAATAACCTACCTAAAAAGAATATCAATAGGCACACTAAAATTAGATAATAATTTGAATCTGGGCGAAATCAGAGAAATATGTCAAGATGAAATTAGCAAAATTTTAGAGAATTGTAAAACTTTTAAAAAGTAAAATTAGGTTTTTTCAAAAGATATAACAAAGATTATTGCTTTAACAAAAAATCTGGATTTAAACCAGATTTTTTAATTTAGCTCCATGAAAAATGGCTTTATTAGTTAGCAAACAAATAGGTGCTAGTCTTCCCTGAATGATGAATTATACATTTTTTCATATAAACCTTTTTTAGCTAATAATTCCTTATGGGTACCAGATTCAACAATTTCGCCATTATTAACAACCAAAATTTTATCTGCGCTCAAAATAGTCGAAAGTCTATGAGCAATAATAAACGAAGTTTTTCCCTTCATTAATTTCATCATTGCTTTTTGAATTATTTTTTCGGTTCTCGTATCAATATTAGAAGTTGCCTCATCAAGAATTAAAATATTTCGATTAGCAATGATTGCTCGTGTTATAGCAATTAATTGTCTTTCACCTTGCGATAAATTGGCGCCACCTTCTTCAATAATTTCTTCATATCCATTTCCTAATCGCATTATAAACTCATCTGCGTGCGAAATTTTTGCAGCTTCCTTTATTTCATCATCAGTAGCATTTGGATTAGCATAACGAAGATTTTGCATAATTGTGGTTTTAAATAAAAATGTATCTTGCAAAACAATCGATATTTGTTGTCTTCAACTTCGTTCGTTAATATCGCGTGAATTATTTCCATCAATTTCAATGTTACCAGATAGCGGTAAATAAAACTTACTTAAAAGATTTATAATCGTAGTTTTACCAGCACCAGTAGGGCCAACAATAGCAAATACTTGGCCTTTTTTTGCCATAAATGAAGCATTTTTTAATTGAAGATTATTAACATCATTTGTATAGGAAAAATCAACATTCATAAATGAAACATTTCCTTTTGTATAATTAATTGACCTCAATTTGGTTTCATCAACAAGTGGTTTGAATGTAGCCAAATTCATTACTCTAACTGCTGAAACTAGCGCCATTTGAATAGACGAAAGATTCTCAAAAACACGAACAATACTATTAGCCATAACTCTTATGTATAAAACAAATGTAATAATAACCCCGGGCGTAAAATTAGAATTAGAGCCTGTACCAATATTTGCAACCGTAAATGCAGAAGCAATTACAACGATAATTAATTGCAATATATTAATAACGGCATTGCCAAGAGGTCACATTAAACCAATATACAGATTAGCCTTAAGAGATGAACTATATAATTTATTATTTTTAATAATAAATTCGTCTTCAATTTGTTTAGTAAAATCAAGTGATCTAATTAAATGATGTGCAGCAAGATTTTCTTCAATGAACCCATTTAATGAAGCAACACGTGATTGTTGCTTTCTAAATTGTGGATTAGCCTTCTTTAAAACAATAAAAACAAAACAAAGCATTAAAGGCATTAAAAATAGAGTAATTAGAGTTAAATAAGCAGAATAGTAAAACATAAATCCAAAGGATGAAATAATTGTTGTAAAAGTTATAATAATAGTATTAAGGCTTCCAGTCATACCATTATTTATATTATCAATATCACTAGTTAGTATAGACATTAATTCGCCAGTCTTAACTGAGTCAAAAAATGAAACAGGCATTTTCATAATTGCCTTATAAGCATCTTCTCGCATAATTAAACATGACAAAATTGAGGCTCTAACTGATAAAACATTTGAAATTAACGAAAAAATTTGCTGAAAAACAAATATTAATATAAGTAAAACAAAATGTCACACAAAGCTTGAAATATTAAAATTATCAACATATTCTGGTACTAAAGATTTTATTTCGCCAACAAGAAATGAAGCAGATAAAAAATTATCAATAAAATATCCTAAAAAGAAAGTACCGGTAGTTAAACATAAGGCCGAAAAAACTGAAAAGACAATTATCCAAAAAAGATTCCCTTTTCTATAATTCAAATACCAAATTAATCTTTTGAAAGCGTCTCTTTTTATTTTTCTTCTTTGCTTTTGAATATTCTTTTTTTGGGTTTTTGTTAAACTTTGTTGCTTATCATCCACCTTAAGAGGATCCAAATTATACATCTAAACCTCCTAACTGCGTTTTTGCTATTTCTAGGTATAGCTTTGAAGTTTTTAATAACTCTTTATGTGTCCCGATATCGCTTATCAAACCATTTTCCATTACCAGTATTCGGTCAGCATCAATAATTGATGATATTTTTTGTGTAATAATAATAGTCACAATTTTTCTTGAAGAAAAATGCATATCAATATTATCCTTAACCATTTTCTCAGTTTTAGTATCAAGAGCAGATGTTGCATCATCTAATATCAAAATCTTTGGTTGCTTTAAAAGGCCTTGAGCTATTGAAATTCTCTGTTTTTGTCCTCCTGACAAATTTGATCCATTTTTAAGAACCTCATGCTCAAATCCATCATTGTATGCATTTATAAAATCATAAGCAAATGCTAATTTTGCAAAATATTCTAAATCTTCTTGTGTAGCTTTGTTATTTGCCATTAATAAATTAGACTTAATAGTTCCGGAAAGCAAAATTGGTTTTTGATAAACAAATGAAATATTTTTTCGCAAAGAAGTTGTATCAATTTCATTAATATCATTGCCATCAATGCTAATGCTTCCGTGGATAGTTTTAAATTCATGGCTAAGTAATCTAGCAAGCGTTGTCTTGCCTGATCCGGTCGGCCCTATTATTCCAATTTTTTCACCTGGATTTATTTTTAAATTAATATCTTTTATAACAAAATTTTCGGATTCTTCATGATACTTAAATGAAACATTTTTTAATTCAATTTCACCTTTAGTAATAACTTTATTAGATTTTATAAAATCTATATCTGCTTCTTTTTTTAAGATTTCAATAACTCTTTTTGATGAAACATTTCCACGAGAAATTAAAAAGACTGCAAATGAAGACATAACTACCCCAATAGTAATAAACATTACATAATTTATAAATGTTGTAGCATTAGATATCTTTGTTTTATATAAGGATAATACATCGCTAAAATCCTTAAAAACTTTCAGATCAGTTATCACACCATAAGAACCTTGATTAATTCTTGATCTAATAATAAAGCCAGTGGCTAATAATATACATGAAGTCACAATATTTGCAAACAAATTAATAAATGAAAAAGTAATATGATAAATAATTCAAGATTTTTTAGCTACGTGCGACCAGTTTTTATTACTATTTTGAAACTTATCTAATTGAACATTTTCAAGATTATATGATTTAATAACTCTTACACCTAAAATACTTTCTCTTGCTTCATTATTAATTTCATCATATGCTTTTTGTTCCTTTGGAAATAATCTCATAGAAGACATTCCTGCTATTGCCATAATAACAAATAATGCAGGAACAAAAGCACCTAATGTAATTGAAAGATTCAGATCAGTTAGCAAAGCAAAAACTAACCCAAAAATTAAATTGCAAGGGCCGATAATGCTTAATCTTAAACCAGAGGAAATTCCAATTTGTATCCTAGATATATCGATAGTAAATCTTGTTAAAATTTTTGAATGACTAAAAAACTCAATATCTTTTTCCGAAAGAATTGTTAAATGCTGTCATAACGACTTTCGAATATGTTTTGCAGCACCTGTCGAAATATATGAAGCAAGCATAGACCCTAATAAGGTTACTATTGTTCCAATTAATAACACAAGAGCAAAATATGAGGTAAACCACTTTATAGAATAAGAGAGTGTTCCTTCAATTGTAAACAATCTAAGAATATTGATTTTAGAATAATCTAATATACTTGTTTGGTCTTTATGCAATTGTAAAAATGAATTTTGTGCGATTAAATTGGATAAATTTCCAATGAAAATCGGCACAAATAAAAAACAGATAACTTGAAGTAATGTTAGCAAAATGGTTATAATTGATAAAATTTTATACTTATGGTCCATGTATCTAAATAATCGAAGCAACATTAACTCCTTTAATTAAAATTTAATATCTTTATTAATTATATATTAATTAATCATGATTGCTTATTGTTTCAAAATCATTGCAATACCTAGAAAAAAAGTAGCTTTATAAGGCTACTTTAAATCAAACTATAAATTTATTGCTTCATTTGCAATGAATTGTTCTTCCTCGGCACGAATTACATAAATAGGAATAGCGCTTGATGCATCAGAAATAATCTTATAATCACTAAATTCTCGGCATTGATTCTTCTTATTATCTAGTGAAAGATTAACAATATTTATTTTATTTATAACTTCACTTCTTATATAGTCGTCATTTTCACCAACGCCTGCAGTAAATACTATAGCATCAACTTTTTCTGTAATTCTATTTAAATAGGTAATTAAATAATCAGCAATTCTTTGAGTATATAAATCAAGAGCAAATTGCGCATCTGAATTAGTTACCTTGGCCTTTTGAATATCCCTTAGATCAGATGAAATACCAGAAACGCCCAACATACCAGACTGCTCATTGAATAATTTAAATAGTTCTTCAACACTAATATCCTTGTGCTTTAGAATGAATGGAATAATCGATGGATCAAAATCTCCCGATCTAGTACCCATCATAATACCAGCAAGTGGTGTAAAACCCATACTCGTATCAATTGACTGACTATTTTGCACAGCACATAAACTTGCACCATTTCCGATATGTAAACTAACTATGTTAACGTCTTTTTTATTTAAAATTTCTTGGCACTTTAAAGTAATATAATTGTGATTTAATCCATGAAATCCATACTTTCTAATATTTAATTCCTTTGCTAAATCCTTATTTATAGGATATGAATACGAGATCCTAGGCATGGTTTGATGAAATGTAGTATCAAAATGCATTGACATTTTTGCAGAAGGTAATAAAGTTTTGAATGCTTCAATTGCTTCAATTGCGCCAGGGTTGTGAACTGGTGCCAAATCTATTGATTGCTTTAAAATTTCGATTTTCTCTTCATCGATAAGGGTTGTTTTTTGCAATTTTGGACCACCATTCACAATACGAAATGCTACTTTTTCAATATCATTAAAATCCTTTATGATATTGAATTCTTTTCACTGTTTTACCAATTGTTTGACAGCTTCTAAAAACGTAGGAAGAGGTATTTCAAAATCTTTATTAATTTCCTTATATTTCAATGTAAGAATACCTTGTTTCAACTTAATGCGTTGAGCAATTCCCTTAGCCTCAACAACCAATTTCTCATTAAACAATGTTCATTTAATAGAACTAGATCCTGCATTTATAACTAATATTTTTTTCATAAAATATACTCCTAAATATGTTTTTTAAATTATATTATAAAGACTAGATATAAAACTATATTATTTATAATTATTTAGCTCTAATTATTTTTTTAAAGATTTTAAGTATAGATTTCAGAAGCTTAAAAAAGTTTAACTAACTGAAAAGCTAGTTAAACTTTTTTTAATAACAATTTGTAAAATATATGATTATTTAATAATTTCTAACAATCGATGAATTTAAGAATTTATACCCAAAATTATTAAACGATAGCAGATAAAAATCATTAAAGGTTTGATAATTTTTGACTTGTTTTAAAATATAAAATTCATATATAGTTGTCGAAATAGCTAGCGAAAAAACATTAGAAATAATTATAATTAGCATTCTTGATATTGCTGATAATGGGATGTTTTTTTCTTCATGATGTCTATTATAAAAGATAATAACAGAAGCAATCAAAATACTCATTATAGCCAATGGAATCAAAATATCAAACATAAGTATTCTCAAAATTGCAATCTTTTTTTGCTTTATAAAGTCAGGAGTCATAAATGAATGCATAGCAAAGTCTGTTTCTATTTCTTTTTCCAAGTTCTTAAAATGAGGCGATTCATGTGAATATCCCAATATTTCAGCGGTAATCAAAATAATATCATTTTTAGTCAATTCTTGTTCTTTCTTGGAATACAAGGCAAAGGGAATTCTAGGGTCCTTTAAAAAAACAAATTTTGATTTATTAGCCATCGACTTTAGATAACAGTAATATGAATAATAATCCTTTATCTTAGCTCTTTTAATTAAATCAAGAAAAATAAAAGCTAGCAATATTGATAATATTCCCGAAATTAAACCAGCAATAATGCTGACAGTAATATCGTTAAATATTTTAAAAGTGCTATCACTTGAATATTTATTTTCGAATATGGTAACCATATAAATAATTAAGGCTCATACAATGATAATGACAGCAATGGTTAATATCGAATATCAACTTGAATGTAAATCAAGCCGTTTTAACTTTCTTAATTCTTGTTTTCTGTTATTCATTAAACCACCTTTGGTATTTTATTATTTATTAAGATAAATTATAATAAAAAAATACTTATATTTATATTATAAGTATTCTGTATCTACATTTGTGAAAGGTAAATTATTTATATGGTGCTCCAGACTGGACTTGAACCAGCACGGCTCTTAACCGGTTGATTTTGAGTCAACTGCGTCTGCCATTCCGCCACTGGAGCATAAAAGCATTAATAATTATAAATTATATTTTTAAAATAATGTTAAAAATAAAAAATCATAATTATTTCTTTTTAATTTTAAAATGTAAAATTAACTAATTGACAAATAAAAAGTTTTTATTTTTATGATTGGTAATATAATAATTATTACTATGGATTTAAAAGAAATTTTTATGTTGCAAATTGACCTGGATAAGGCTTTTTCTGAAACCATTTCAAAAAAGGATTTTCGTTTTTTTGATACAAAAATTGTTATTGCTCTATTAGTTGAATTGGGAGAATTTGCCAACGAAGTTAAGGCCTTCAAATATTGAAAAAAAAATAAAGTTATAGATCGCGAAAAGATGCTAGAGGAGTTTGCTGATGGAATTCATTTTATAACTAGTATTGCATATCCAAAAGGTATAAGTCCAATTATCAACCCCTACATTAAGCACAAAAATTTTACACTTCAATTGGCATATACATACAAACTTTTTACCGAACTTTTAAATACCAAAGACAAAAATAAGGTCTTAAAGGCATATGAGGCTTATTTAGGTTTAGGCTTATTGGTTGATATTCAAGAAGAGGATATTGTTAATTCATATCTTGCTAAAAATAAAAAGAATTATCAAAGAATCAAAAATAGATATTAATAAAGGAAAGTGACAATTAAAAAATATAGTTAGTTTTACATAACTAGCCATATTTTTTTTACAAAAAATACTCAAATTACATCACATTGTTAACCTAAATATAAATTTATAAAATGATTCTAACTTAATTAATTCATTTATTTTTGAATCACAAAAACAATATTTAAATATTCCTAAAATTTAGGCTAAATTATATTAAGCTAACTTAGACATGCAACAAAAAAGTTCTTTAACTTCTGTATTTAATTAATTAGTTCTCAAGCGTAATGCTAAAGATAAAAAATAAGGTGTTAAAGTTCTCCAAAATGTGTTTATCTAAAGATAATAAACCTAAGTTTATAAAAGAACTCAAAGAATTGATCATAGATTGTCTTTCTAGTTTTAAATTAGCATAAAAAAACTACCACATAATTTGGTAGTTAATCTTAATTATTATTTAGCCATTTGTTCGGCAACTTCTGCGGCAAAGTCAACTGTTTTCTTTTCTATTCCTTCCCCGACCTCATATCTTTTAGCACTAACTAAAGTCAAGTGAGAATCATTTAGATACTGTCCAACAGTTTTAGTATCTTCCATTACGAAGGGTTGATATAATAAAACACCTTTTTCGTTTAATTGTTTTCTTAGTAAACCTTCCTTAATAGATTGTTGAATCTTTTCGGGCTTATTTGCTAGAGCAGGTGATGCATCCAACATATCATGAATACCTTTTAACTCAACTGGACACAAACATTGTTCTGTTAAATAAGATGGGTTAAGTGCAGCGATATGCATCGATACATTTCTTAATGCTTCAGCATTCATACCCTTACCCATAATAATCGTTGCCACTCTATTATTAGCATGAGTATAGCCGGCCACAATTTCGCCTTCCTTAGCAACATATTTTAGCGCTCTTCTTAATGTTATTTTTTCACCAATTTTTGCTGTTAATAAACTGGTTTGATCCTCGATTGAAACACCATCAATTTTAATTGCCTGTAATTCTTCATCACTGGTAAAATCATTTACCAACAATGATTCACCGATTTTATTTGCTAATTCAATAAATAATTCATTTTTAGAAACAAAATCTGTTTCAGAATTAAGTTCAAATATAACTGCAACGTTATCTTTAACAACAGCTCTAACGATACCTTCGGCTGCGATTCTTCCAGCTTTTTTAGCAGCCTTTAAAATTCCTCTTTCTTGTAATCAGTCGATTGATTTTTCAACATCATTGTCATTAGCCTCAAGCGCTTTTTTAACATCTAAAAATCCTAAATTCGTTCTTTCTCTTAATTCTTTAATTTTATTTAAATCGATTGACATATATACCCTTTCTTATACTTTGAGATAATTTATTTTTCCTCAGGTGTTTTCGAAGATTCTACTGGTTTATTAAATCTTCTTTCTCTCATTTCTCTCATTTCGCTTGTTCTAGGATCTTCTGGTAAAACAATTTCCTCATTAGTTTTATAAGCAAATAATTGAGAACCACCTCTAGCAGAAGCGATAGCATCAGCTAAAATTGTAATAATTAAAGTTAATGATTTTGCCGAGTCATCGTTTGCTGGAATAACAAAATCTACTAAATCTGGATTTGAATTTGTATCATGAATTGCAAAAACTTTTAAACCTTTTCTCTTTGCTTCTCTAATAGCAATTTCATCTTCAACAGGTGAAGCAACAATCATAACTTGTGGCATCTGCGCCTTGTTAGCTAGTTTTCTAATACCACCAAGGTTCTTTTGCAACTTAGCAATCTTCTTATCATTTAGAAGACCTTCTTTTTTAGTATATCCTTGATATCCATTTTTTTGCAAAGCTTCTAATCTGTCAAGTTCCTTAACGCTCTTAAAAATTGTTTGCGAATTTGTTAAAGTTCCGCCCAATCAACGTTCAGTAACATAAACTGAATTAGTTCTTGCTGCTGCTGCTTCAATAGCAGATTTAGCTTGTTTTTTAGTACCAACTCAAATAAATGAGATTGGTTTTTGAGCCATTTTATTTAATAGTTTGTATGCATATTCTAAAGTTTTTTGAGTTTTAGCAATATCGATAATATGTATACCTGATCTTTTTCCATAAATGTATTGTTTCATCTTTGGATTTCAACGGCTTACTCTATGACCAAAATATGTTCCTGCTTCTAATAATTTTTCTCTTGAAACAATAACGGGTTCGCTAGATACTGCAGTTTTTTGTTCAACTTGCTTTTGTTCAACTTGTTTTTGTTCTGTTGTCATTTTTTTAATCTCCTTTTTAAGATATAAATAAAAATAAGTTTGTTTTTTCTCCCTATTGTTTCTAACAATCAACACCAAAAAAGGCACATGCGATTGAATTCACAATAGTGTTTGATAAATTAATTTTGTTTTTTCATAATCTATCGATACTTTTATAAAAAGTACTTTCAAATTTTAACACAATTTTAGTAAAAAAATAATAAGTTAGAAGACTGAAATTTATATGGTGGATTAATTATGTGAATGATTCAGTACATACCAAAGGATTGACAAATATAAAAAAATAGAAATTTAAATCTAAATTTAATCAACAATAAGGAGTTTTGTTATGATAATTCAAAATTTTTTTGTATAAAAATACATTTCTTTTTTAGCTTAATAGAAGTAAAAATTAGGTATAATAAAAACACTTTTACACAAGATAAAAATTTAATATTGAGGTTTTTTATGCAAAAAAGCAAAAAGAAGAAGATTTTAATAGCAAGTATTTCCACTGTTTCAATGCTAGGTATTATAGGGACTGCTGTGGGAATAGGATATGCTACTTTTTTAAAAAACAACAAACAGCAGCAAGAAACACAAGACTTAATCACGGCTGCTAAAAATTTAGTTGCAAACATAGTGAATGAGGATAGCAAAAGAGATTTTTTAAAACAAATTAATGATCCTAAATTTAGACAATATTCGCCTAAAAATTATGCTACTCTACAAATTATTTTAAAAAACATAAAAAAGCAGATAGAAGAGGATAGAGCATTTGTTTTATCAAAAATTAATCAATTAAAAAACAACGAAATAAAAAACAATCTTCTCAATCGTTTTCAAAATAACAATAATGCTGCAAACCTAAAAAATATTTTAGAAGAAACTAACAGACAATTAATATTGCAAGAAAAAACAAAAAGTTTGGAATTAGCTAAAATAGAACTAAATGCCTTGATAAAAGATTTAAGTAAGGATAAAAAAGAAAAATTTATCATCCAAATAAGTGAAGCTAAAACACTAGAAGAAATAAACCTAATTAAAAAAAATATTATTGATTTCCTATCAAAAATAAGTACTGAAGATCAACTATTAAAAAATAAAATAAATGCCCTAATCGAAAAAATTAATGCATCTGATATTTCAAACAATGATAAAGAAGAACTAACAAATAAAGCTAAATTAGCTACGAACAAAAATATCGAAGAAGTTTCAAAATTGCTAGATTTAGAAATAAACAAAGCAACTCTAAAACAAGAAGTGTTAATTTTGCTTAATAAACTTTCTAAAACAAAGCAAAAATACAAAGAATTAAAACAAAAATTTAGTAATAAAGACGCAAACGTCGACGATTTTAATGATATTAAAAATCAAGTTAATAGTTACTTAAATAAACTAAAATCCGATGTAGAAATATTGCTTGATTCCTTTCAAGATGATAATTTAAAAAAGGAATTAAAAACCGAATTAAGTAGTGCTGATAATGAAGAAAAAATATTAGATATTAAAGCAAAAATTCTTGCTCATCAAATGAAACCGGATGTGCAAAAAATATTAGAATTAATTTCAAGACTTTCTAGTAAAAATCCATTAAAAAAAGAGTTGTCAGACCAACTAAACCAACAAAATATTAATGCAAAAGAAATTGACAACATCATTAAAAAGTTAGATAATGAAATTCAAAAAATTTTAGACAAAACTGCTAAAAACATAGAAAAGCTTGATGGATCACCTAAATATAATGAATACCAAAATGAAATTAAAAAAGGCAATATAACTGAAGATGAGCTAGAACAAATTAGCAATGATGCCAATAGTATCTTTGATGAATATAACCAAGAAGCAATTGCGTATGTAGATGCTCTTAACATTGAAATAACAATCAAAAACAAATTATCAACCCTAATTAAAACTTCTAAAAATATAAAAAATAGTGATTTTTATAAATCAAAAGCAAAACTATATAATGATATATCTTCAATTCATGACATTGAAAAACAAGAAAAACTAAAAAATGAACTAGAAAAAATTTCTTTCACAAATAATGATTATCGCGATCTTTTTGGCGAGTTATCACAAAAGATTGATAATGAAATAAGCAAGCAAAATAATAATTCAAATGAAGCACCACAAATACCATCTCCAAACGTGCCAGATATAACTCCATCACCAGGCATAGATGTACCTGCTCCTAACTATGAAAAAATAAATGATAGCCAAGTATTACTTGCCGAAGCTCAAAAACAAATATCAACAGTAAATGAATTCTTTGAAAAAACAGATAATGATCCTGAATTGGTCGATGAACGCCATAAGCTTGCAATAGCATATACAAACTTAATAAAATATCGCGACCGCCAAAGAGATTACAATAATAACATCGATGAATTAAATGATGCCCTAAAAGAATTTAAAACACAGTTATATAATCTAAGCCAAAAATTTAAGAAGATTATTAGAAACCATGAGCTTCAAAAACTTAATACCGATATAAACTCAACAACTAATAATTCTAAAACCGATTCACCAAAGCACAGTCTAGGATTTGATTTAATATTCAATAAATCTACACAAAAATTCAATGATGCCAATGCTATTGTCACCCAAACACCTTATTATAAAAAGATACTTCAAGAATTTAAAAACTATCTAAAAACAGCGAATAACAACACTGGTTTAGATTTATCAAATAATCGCTTAGATCCTGGTTTTTTAAACTATCTTAAGGAAGTGGGTATATATGGAGAATATGGTGATAATGATGAACAAAAATGACGTCAATTCTTTAATGGGTACAATAAAGAACATATGATGAAAGCTTTGTTCCTTGACACTTTTGATACCATACCAAACAACTCTATCGAAATTAAACAAGATGAGAATATTGCTAATAAAATTAAGGGAATTATAAGAAATAACCCTTTTGGCTATCTTCCATCTAATCTAAGTCAGTTTCTTTATTATATCGAATTAGATACAATCAAAAAAATGATAGACTTTAATCAAGAAATTGAAGAAATAAAAGCTAAACATAATGATTTAAGTGGCGAAATAACATTATTATTTAAAACTAAATCTGCACAATTTAGACATCTAACACTTAACACAAGCAATTCATTACTAAGAAAAAATGATGATTTTTATCAATACATCTATGATAGGTCATTCTCACTAAATTATAAAGGTATTTATACAGTACGGCCACCCTTTGGTGGAAGTCCTTCGCAACGCTATACAAGTACTTCTGGGACAGCATGAATTGTAGATAGAATTGATAATAAAATAACAACCAATAAAAATGGTGGCGAAGAATATGAATTTTTAGTTGCAACCAATGCCCACGTTGCATCATTAACTCATATCTTTGACAAAAGTATTGTGTACAACAAAAATACAGATAAAAAAAATATTAATAACTTTGTTGGAAGACTAGACTCTAATTTTAATTTCAATAAGCATAACTATGAAACTGCGGATAATAGTGAAATTATTAATGATTATCAAAAATACTTTAAAAAACCGCTAGACACACATCAGGGTACTGATACAAAAAGTCAGTATTTAGATTGGATATACTACACTCCAAGATTTAGCTCGAAAGGATTAAGAGCAAATCGGGCTGTCACAAATTTCTTTGATGAACTCACAGATGTCAATAACCGCCTTGGGACAGTTAAAAATGGCGGAGCTGATTTTGCAATTCTTAAACTAAGATTCACTAAAAATAATATAAGAGATCTATTTCCTACCCTATATGAAATTTTAGATACACCAGCCGAAAAGGATTGATATATTGGTTTTGGTAATGAAACAAATAAGCAAAAGAATCACGAGAGCCCTATCCAAACTCATTTTGTGCTCGGTTTTCCAGATGTCAATGGAACAATTAAATTAAATGCTGCCAGATCACAAGGTGGCTATATTGAAACAAAAAACCGTGTTGTTGATAATGATAAAAATAACAAAGATAACTTTAATAGCTTATGGGTAAGATATAACGAAAAAGAAAACAAAGATTGAAATAGTATAGACAATAAATGAATGGACTATGAAAAACCATTTGGAAAAGCATCTGAACACGGAATGCCTAAAAATATTCTCCAACAGATGACAACACTATATCTTGACAATGAAAAGAACGAATCACTTGATAGCGGTTCAAGCGGTTCGATGGTAATAGATTCAAGATTTAATTTAATTGGAATTAATTTTATTCATATTGTCGAAAGTGACAATTCTGAAAACAGGGGTAACCAAATTATCTTGTTTAGAGGCGAAAGTGAATATGATCCAAAAGAATTTTCAGGTGATATAAAGCATGATTTCATAACAAAACTTGAAGTAGATAAGCTTAAAACTATTAAGCTAAACCCTAAAATTTAAATCAAAAAAATATCCCCAGCTTATTGCTGAGGATTTTTAATATATAAAATTCAATAATTTTAGATAGTTACTATCACATAACATCTTTACGTGATAAAGGCATTGACATGCAACGTGCATTACCCATACCTAATGATAATTGGTTACCATGGAATGGAAGAACCTTGATTCCAGCAGCTTCTAAGGCAGCGTTTGTCTTTTCGTTACGTGAATAACCAATAACAACACCTGGTCTAATTGCTAGATAGTTTGTACCATCAAAGTGAGTTTCTCTTTCAATTTCCATTTGTGAAGCACCTTCACCAGCAATTGGAATTAAGATAGGTTTTTTGTTAATAATTGATTCTAATAATTGTTCTAGTGGTAAACCATTTTCCATTGGTTGTGGTTCTTCTCCACCATTTACTAAATCATAGTCTCAGAATTTAAATACATCATTAGCAATAGGCGAGTATAGGAATTTATCCTTGTCCAACATTGTTAGTCATGTGTCTAAGTGCATCAAGTTTGTTCATTTAGGAACATTGATTGCAACAATACGTTTGAATTCACATTCTTTATTAGCAACAATATTCTTAGCTAACAAGGTTATTGTTTGTAAATCGGTTCTTTCTGAAACACCAACTACTAAGGTTTCGTTGTTGTAGATGAATACGTCTCCACCTTCGATTGATAATTTTAGAGATGGGTCGTAGTATCATGGTGTGTTTACAAGTTTAGGGTGATTTGAAAATACAAACCTTGAGAATAATGTTTCACGTTGTCTAACTTTGTAACGCATGTAGTGAATTGTTACACCATTACCAACTGATGCAAATGGGTCACGGGTAAAGTATAGGTTTGGCATTGGGTCAACGATTAATTCGTGATCTGCTTCAATACCTAAATCATACTTGGTGATTCCAGCCATCATAATTTCAACTAATTCTCTTGATGACATTTTTGATTTTAAGAAGTTTCTTACAACCATTTTGTGTTCTTCTGAAAGAACAGGTTCTGAGTCTTCTAAAAATTCTTCAATTAATTTGTCTTTAGCTTCTTGTGATGCTAAATCATATGTTTCTGCAACTAGGTCAGTTAGTTCAACAACATTGATGTCGTTAGATTTTAATTCTGATACAAATTGTTTGTGTTCTTTTCTTGCATCATGACTTTCTAAGATAGCTGAGAATAATAATTCATCTAGTCTAGCTGGTGTAATGTAGTCAATTTCACGCCCTGGTTCGTGAACTAAAACCGATTCTAATTCTCCGATTTCTGAATAAACGTGAATTCCTTTAAATTTACTGTCAAATACAGACATTTGTTTCCCTTTCAAATAAGTGATGTTATTTAGCGTATAAAAAAGTGCAAATAAATGCTCTATTTATACAATATTAATTATACTACACTTTTATTTTTTGGGTTTTTATACTAATTTAAACTAAAAAATAAAAAATAATAAAATAAAATAAGAGATTTGAGACTTGACAATGCCGGAATTTTTAAGTTTTTAGACCTTATTATTAGTTGAAAAAATAGAGTTTTTTTAACATTTCATATTTTTAAAATTCCTAATAAATTTAAATAATAAGTATTTATAATTATAATATATTTAATACAAGGTAAAATATATACTTATTGTAAATAAAGAGGTTATATGACAGAAGAAAAAGAATATAAAACATTACTTGATATTACTGAAGAAATTCTAAATGAAAAACAAAATTTAGATTTCTATAATTTATTTAATTCAATACAAAAAATTCTATTAGAAAGATGAAGAAGTGAAAGTATTGATACTAGTACTGATGAAGAAATTTTACTAAAAAAACGCGGGGAATTATACCGTTTACTAACTGTAGATGGAAGATTCTTTCACAATGCCGATGGAACATGAACAACAATTAGACCTGACTATAAAAACTAAACTTATTTTGTTTGGTTTTTTTATTTTGTTTATGATAGTTAATGCAAAAGAATTATTAAAAAAAGCATATAAAAACAAAGATGTTGTGTTCCATATTAATATTAACAATTTAGAATGAACTAAGCAAGTTTTGCTTGCTGCTAACAATGCAAATAAACCGATTATTTTGGGGGTGAGTTCATCTGCTGCTGAATATTTTGGCGGTTACAATGTTTGCTATAGTGTCGTAAATTCTTTAATACAGGATTTAAAAATAACAATTCCCGTTTGTCTTCATTTAGATCACGGAACATATAACGATTGTATTAAAGCAATCGATGCAAATTTTTCATCTATAATGTTTGACGGAAGTAAATTACCATTTCTTGAAAATCTCAATATAACAAAAAAACTTTATAAAATATGCCAGAAAAAAAATATTTCACTTGAGTGTGAAATTGGAAGAATAGGAGGAACGGAGGATGGTATCGTCAGTGACGTTGTATATACAAAAATTGAAGAAGCGATTGAGTTTAAAAATGTGGGTATTGATATGCTTGCTATTGGTATTGGCAATATTCATGGGGAATATCCAAAAAATTGAAAAGGTATAAACTTCGAATTACTAAATCAACTAAATCAAGCTCTTCAAATGCCGCTTGTCTTACATGGCGGTTCGGGAATTAGTGATGCAGATATCAAAAAATGCATTCAAAATGGCATTGCAAAAATTAATATAAATACTGAGTTACAAATAGAGAATGCAAAGGCACTTGAACACTTTCTTAAAAACAATAATATAATGGAAAACAAAAACTATAATCCGAGAAAACTTTATAAAAATAGTAATATGGCTATTTACAATAAAGCATTGGAGATATTAACCAAATACTAATGAAAAAAAATATAAAAAGATTTTTATTATCAAGTCTAATAGCTCCTAGCCTTCCGATAGCTAGCTATATGCTAGTTCAATGCACAATAGAAAAAAATAATGATACACAGAAACTATTAAGAAAAATAACCGAATATAAAAATACAATTAGTAAAAATGTCATAGATTTAAAGTTATGTAATGAAATTGCAGACATTACAAACGAGGATTCAAAAAGCTATTCAAGAAAAAAAGACCAAACCTTTTTAAAGCAACTAATAATTATTCTAGAAGACATAAAAAAATTTCCAATAAATAATCAAGCATTACCAATAAATATTGATAAATTAGCGAATAAATTAAAAGTAATAAATGAAATTTGAATTTCTATCTTCAATAAGCATAGCCTATTAAATAAGAAAGAAAACAGCCAAATAACTACAACGTTTTTAAAAATTAGATCTTTGCTTTCCTTTAAGAAGGTTATTGATACAGAAGTCTTTGACTCAATAATTAAAAAATTCATTATTTTAGCTAAAAAAATAAGAAAAACTTATACAAAAAAACTTTCACAATGAAGCGAACAAGAAATATCGTTATTAAAATTCTTATTTAAAGATTTCCAAATTAATGATAATAAAATAAATAATGGTGACCTTGATGAAATTTTTAATAACGATTCCAAAATAGATAGCAACGAGAATAGCCAAGATAAAAAAGATATAAGTGCAGAAGATAGCAGAGACAAAGAAATATACCTAACTAGTAAATCTATTTATGTTAATAACAAAGAATACCTTCTATCTAATGATTTTAGAGAAAACAATGCCACCGAAGTATCTGCTTTTAAGATAAATGATGGTGATACTGCTGAATTAAAAAACATAAAAAATAATAAAACTTTTAGATTCAGGTTTTCTGGTATCGATACACCAGAAACATGGAAAAAAGTAGGGCAAAAATTTGAACCAACAGTTGGGTTACAATTTAAATATGGTAAGATTGCAAAAAACTTTACAACAAGAAATCTTCTTGAAGCAAAAAAAATTTGAGTAATTCCCCAAACAACAATTAGTGACCAAAATAAGGATGAAAATAAGAAATTCTTTGATGCTTATGGTCGAATTGTCGCAATAATTTTAGTTTATAAAAACGACGGTTCAATAATTTGCATCAATAAAGAACTCATAAAAAACGGCTTTAGCAAAGTTTCTTATATTTCTCTTGATAAAAGAAGCAAATATTACACAAAAAATGAAAACTTTTATTTTTGATTAAAGAATAATGAAAAAGAAGCAAGAAACCAAAAATTAGGAATATGGTCAGATAATATTAAGGAAATTTATCCTCCAAAAAGAATAAAATAATAAATATTTACTTGTCTTCCTTATTATTTCACATAAATTAACTTATATTAGTATATAATTAACAATGCTTAAAATAGGTATGGGTAAGTACTCAAGTGGTCGAAGAGGCGGTCCTGCTAAGACTGTAGGGGTGTATAAAGCACCCGCGGAGGTTCAAATCCTCTCTTACCCGCCATTTTTTATTTATTTTTTTTGGCCTCTAGAAGCAATAAAAAACACCAATCAAGTGGTGTTAACTAATTATATTTTAGAACAAAAGCTACATTTTTTCAGGAGTTTCTAAATCCATTAACTTCATCGCATCAAATAAAACTATTTTAATAGCTTTAACTAAAGCCACATAGCTTTCCTCGTTTTGAGATCCAATAACCTTAACATTTGAATAAAATGAATTAAATGCTCTAGCCAATTTTAGTAAATATGGTGGCAATAAATTAACCTTGTATGTTTTAGCCATTGTACTAATTAAGTCTGGGTATTCCTTCAATTGAGCTACTAATTTTTGTGAAAATTCATCAGTTAGATTGGTTGCTATAGGGTTAACATAATTAAATTTTTGCAATAATTGAGCACAACGAGCATGGGCATATTTAATAATATACATCGAATTGGATTCATCTGTACTTGTAACTTTTTTAATATCAAAATCAATTTTTGAATTGTATGATCTTTCAATCAAGAAAAATCTAATTGCATCCTTGCCAACTTCATTCATTAATTCTCTTAATGTTAAAGACGTTCCCAGACGTTTAGACATTTTAATTTCTTTGCCGTCTTTCATAACTCTTATTAGTTGGAATAAGATAATTTCTAATTGATCTCTACGGTATCCTAGATCTTCAAACGCAAACTTGACACGTTCAACATAACCAGAGTGATCTGCTCCTCAAACATCAATAATAATTCCTTTTTCTGAGTCTTCAAGTTGTCTAAATTTTTGTTCATGATAAGCAATATCTGCACAAAGATAGGTTGAATCACCGTTTCTTTTAATAATAACTCTATCCTTATCATCTTTACCACCACTTGTGGTTTTTAATCATGTTGCCCCATCTTTTACGTAGGTTGTTTTTAATCTTCTTATAGCAGGTCAAACCAAATCATTTTCATATTGCGCTTTTTCTGAAGTATATATATCAAATCACACACCAAATTTCTTTAGATCTTCTTCAATATTTTTTAGAGCAAATGTTCTACCAAAATCTCTAAATAATAATTCGATTTCAGGTGTATATTCTACACCCTTATATTCTTCGTTATACATTTCATAAAATGCTTGTGCAAATTCTATAACATCACCACCGCGATAAGCATCTTCTGGTAGTTCATATGAAGGATTAAATATTTGTTGATATCTTGAATAAATTGATACTGCTAATTTATTCATTTGGTTACCATAATCATTTACCAAATATTCCCTAATAACTTGGTGTCCGGCTTTTTCTAAAATGTTGCATAGTGTAGCCCCAATTGCGGCATTTCTAGCATGACCAATATGTAGATAGCCAGTAGGGTTTGCAGATACAAATTCTACATTAATCTTTCCTTTTCCTTCCTTAGAAAGACTTCCAAAATTTTTTCCAAGTTTATTGATTAAATTAACTGTATCTGCAAAAACTGAATTAGATACTCAAAAATTAATAAATCCAGGCTCTGCTATTTTAATTTCACTAATTTGACTAAATTTATTTAAATCAATATTTTTAACAATCTCTTGGGCAATTTCAATTGCCTTTTTGCCTAATTCTTTTTGCAATGTTAGTGCAATATTGGTAGAATAATCTCCGTAGTTTTTAGCCTCCGTTAATACTACAGGTTTATTTATCTTTAATTTGTTCAATGCTTCTTTAATTGAACATATAATAATTTCTTTTGCCGATTCCATAATTTCCATAATTTATTATTATATAATAAATTGTTTATTTTAAGGATATATCATATATAATGTTTTCATGAAAAAATATTATTTATGTGGTCCAACAGTTTATAACTATCCTCATATCGGAAATATAAGACCATGTGTTACATTTGATATCCTTATAAGAGCCCAAAGATTTCTAGGAGAAGAAATATTTTATCTTAATAATATAACTGATATAGATGACAAAATTATTAAAAAGGCTATAGATGAAAACAAAAGCGAACTAGAAATAGCAAAAAAATATGAAGAATATTATCTTGATTTATTCAAATTGTTTAATCTTGAAATGCCAAATAAAATAGTTAGAGTTACTGATTCATTAAATGATATGTATGAATATATACAAAAAATGATAGATAAAAAAGCAGCATATAAAGTAGGCGGCAACGTTTTTTTTGATGTCTTAAAATTTAAGGAATTCTATGGTTCTGTTAGCAAACAAAAAATTGAAAATTTAATATCAGATGATGATAATAATGAATTAAATAAAAAAAATAAGCAAGACTTTGCTTTATGAAAGGAAACTAATATTGGTATAAAATTTGAAAGCCCTTTTGGCCCGGGACGTCCTGGTTGACATACTGAATGTAGTTGTTTCATATCAAAATATTTCAAAGGCGAAACTATTGATATCCATGGTGGAGGTATTGATCTAATTTTTCCGCACCATGAAAACGAAAATATTCAACATTATTCAATATACAATAAGCCTCTTTCACACAACTGAATTCATTTTGGAACACTAAACTATAAGAATCAAAAAATGTCTAAGTCAATAGGAAATCTTATTTTTCCCCATGATTTTTTAAAAAAATACCATCCGGATACTTATAAGCTAATGATATTAAGTACCAATTATGCTAAGCCGATAAATGTTAGCGATGAATTATTTGATTCATTGCAGAAACTTATAAATAAGTTTATTGTCATTAATAATACTGTCCAATTAAAAAACAATACTTATAAAATTAATAAAAATAAAGTTGATGAAATAATTAAATTGTGTGCAAAATTGAATTTTGCGCAAGCAAATAAGGAAATAATACAACTTTCAAAAATAGAAGAAAACTTTAATACATTCCTAGAAATAATGAAAATTCTTGGTTTTAGTTTTACAAATAAAAAAATCAGTAGCAAAGACCTCGCTCTTTATAATCAATGACAAAAATTATTAGATGAAAAAAAATATATACAGGCCGATAATCTAAGAAAAATATTAAAGGATAAGAAATTAATATAATGAAGAACTTTATATATGGAAAAAATTCAGTCCTTGAGGCTATCGAAAATGATTTTCCTATTAAAAAGATATTTCTATTAAAGGGATTACAAAATAATAAAATTAAAGCCAAAAATATAACCTATCTACCAGCAAGTGAAATGAATAAGATAGTCAATGGTAATCATCAAGGTTACATTGCAGAAATTGAAAGTTTTAATTATCATGATCTTGGTTCAATTTATAAGGATAAGGCTGAGACAATTTTAATTTTAGATCATATACAAGATCCACAAAACTTCGGAGCAATAATTCGTTCAGCTAATGTTTTTGGAATAAGACATATTATCATACCTAAAAACAGAAGTGTAGACATAACTCCGGCTGTTTTAAAAACCTCGTCCGGTGGATTTAAAAATATCAAAATCATCAAGGTTGCTAGCTTGTTTGAAGCTATTGAAAACTTAAAAAATAATGGTTTTTGAATATATGCAACAGCACTAGATAAAAAAGCCAAAACAATATCAAATACAAGTTTTAGCTTTCCTGTTGCCTTAATTATGGGTAATGAAGAAAGCGGAGTATCAAAAACATTACTAAAACATGCAGATGAAGTGATTTATATACAACAAGATTTTGATTCTGTTCAGTCATTAAATGTTTCTGCTGCTACCGCCATTTGTTTGTATGAATTGTACAATCAAAAAAATAACAAAATAAAATAGTTGGGATTGCGTCCCAACTTTTTTATATATAAATTTAAAATTAATTTAAAGTAACTTTTGTACCAATTTTTTCGGCAATAATGTCTTCTAAATCTTTTAAATCTCCGATGAATGCAGCCTTTCCGCCTTCTTCAACAAACTTAATAGCAGCTTGCACCTTTGGTAACATACTTCCAGGAGCAAATTGTTTTTCTTCGATGTATTTTTCAAGATCAGCTTTTGTTGCGTGTTTTAGATCTTTTTGTTCTGGTTTTCCGTAGTTTACTTTAACGTAGTCAACTGCAGTTAAAACAATGAAGTAATCTGCATTTGTTAAGGCAGCCATTTTTGCTAAAGCAAAATCCTTGTCAATAACTCCATCAACTCCATTGATAAAACCATTTTCATCCTTAACAGTAGGGATACCACCACCACCACCAACGATAACAGTAGCTCCAGCTTCAATAGCGTTCTTCATTTGGTTAATACCAACAAAGTTAATTGGTTTTGGCGAAGCGACAACCTTTCTAAAACCACGTCCAGCATCTTCAACAATAACACTATTAGGATTAGCCATTTCTGCTTCTTCTCTTGTCATAAAGAAAGGACCAATAGGTTTTGTAGGATTTTTGAATGCAGGATCCATTGGATCTACTAAAGTTTGAGTCAATAGATATAGTACTTCTTTTTCTTCTAATCCTTCTTCCTTAAATGCATTGGTAATTGCATTAACCATATGGTATCCAATGTATCCTTGTGACATAGCGCCAGCTTCTGGTAAAGGAACTAATGGTGATTTAGGATTAACTGATGCAGCACTAACAAAACCATTGAAAATCATACCAACTTGTGGCCCATTTCCGTGGCCAACAATAACTTCATGGCCGGCCTTAACTAATTCAGCAATTTTTTTCGCAGGAATTTTAACTAATTCTTTTTGTTCTGCAGGATTATTTCCTAACGCATTCCCACCTAAGGCAATAACGATTCTACTCATAATTAATATCCTATTGTAGCTAGAATAACAGCCTTAATTGTGTGCATACGGTTTCCAGCTTGTTGAATTGATTTATTGTATTTTGATTGGAATACTTCGTCAGTAACTTCCATAGCTCCGGTTGCAACAACTGGGTATTTTTGTCCAAGTTTTTCTTTGATTTCTGATGAGAATAAAGTTTTATCATCATGGAATGCAGGTAAACAGTGCAAGAAAATAACACTTTCTTTTGCTGCTTTCATCATAGCCATATCAACTTGAAATGCACCAAGTTCTTGAATACGTGATTCAAATAGTTCAAATGGTTCACCTAATGATACTCAAACGTCTGTATAAATAGCATCAGCATTCATAGCAGCTTCAATCTTGTTATCTGAAAATGAAACTGATCCGCCGTTACGTTCAAAAAGTTTTTGAACAGCTTCATAAACATCTTTATGGTTTGGCCCGCTTTTAACAATTTCTCATTGTGATTTAGGACCACATAAAACAATATGAACACCAAAGAATGCAGCACCAATCATTAATGAACGAGCAACATTGTTTTTAATGTCACCTGCGAAAACAATTTTCTTTCCTCTTAGATCACCTACGAATTCCTTAAATGTTAAGTAGTCAGCTAACATTTGTGTTGGGTGTTCAGCATCGGTTAAACCATTTCAAACTGGAACACCTGAATATTTAGCAAGTGCTTCAACATCTGTTTGTTTAAAACCACGGAATTCAATACCATCATACATTTGGCCTAAAACCATAGCTGTATCTTCAACTGATTCTTTTTTACCAAAATTAGATCCTGTAGGTCCAATGTATGTGCAGCTTGCCCCTAAATCAGCGGCAGCAACTTCGAATGCACAACGTGTTCTTGTTGAGTCTTTTTGGAACATAATAACAATGTTTTTTCCTGTTAAAGGACGATTGTTAATATGTAGCCCTTGCATTTTAGCTTTCTTTAATTCTCAAGAAAGATCTAAAAGGTAATTGATTTCATCGGTTGTGAAGTTTAGAGCTGTATCTAAACTACGACCTTTTAAATTCATTGGCATATTATAAAATCTCCTATGTTTATTTGGTTATATATTTAATATTTTTAGATAGACTTTTTATAGTTTTTAAGTGTTTTTTGGTTATATAAAACACGCTAAAATTATAGCAATTTTTTTATTTTTTTAAATAGTTATAGCTTTATTTAGCCTAAAGTAAAAAATAAATGAAATTTAAAAAGAACAAAAAAATATAAGCTATTAAGCTTATACTTTATAAATCAGTAAATCGCAATTCAATTCTTAGGTTTTATTCTTGCACTAATTTCTCTTCATCACTCTTCTTATTTTTTGCAAGTTCAACATTAATCTTTTTAAGTTCTTCTAAAATTAGTTCCTCTGTAGTTAATGGTTTTGGCTCCTCAACTTCTTCAACTATTGGTAATTTTTTTGCCTTGTGATACTGAATGATATTCCTAATCAAATATACTAAAAATAAGCTTACAAATATAACCACTGTAACAATAAGAAACTGAATAAGTGCCGCAAGAAATTGGCCAATAAGAATATTGCCGATTTTGATGTCCTTTACCTCGTTAACATTAAAAACAGAGGTAATAGCCGCAAGAATAACATCCTTAGCTAGCGAAGATATTACAGCGCCAAACGAGGTACCTAATAATAACCCTATAGCTAGCATTATCATATTTCCACGCTTAACAACATTCTTAGCATCCTTGAATGCATTTTTTACATATTTCTTTTTTTCTTCAAATTCTTTTTTATTCATTTTGTTTTACTCTCTTTTTATATGAATTCTTATTGGCCATAATTGCTAAATTCCCTATAATTGATATAATTCAAAAAATAGGAAAAAGAGGAAAAATTGTTGATAAAAACAAAATAGTCTTCCCAAATTTATTAGTTTTTCATGGAGCAAATGAAAGAACAATAACATCTAATATTCAAGTTAAGATAGCACCCAATAAGGAAAAACCTAGAATAATAAATCATTTTAAATTTTCTTTGAGTAGATTAATAATATCATTGAGAAAATCATTTATTCCTTTATAGGCCTGGTTAACATCCGAACTCTCAAATTTGTTATTAACAGAACCAAGAAAATTAGACACGGATGCGTAAATAAAGTATCCAGAAATAATAAGACCTATAAAAACAAGAATCTTAAAAATAAATGAACTTATACTTATTTTTGCTTCACTTTTCATTTTTTTTACTCCATTTTTAAAAAATATTAATAATGTATATAATTATATAAAGTATTATTTAATAATTCCTTTTTTTATAAAGTACACAAGATAATTTCATCTGGAGGGTTAAAATATGAAACCAACAAAAATATTTGGTTTAGGCGGAATGCAAGAAATTGGAAAAAGCACACTAATAATTGAATATGACCAACATATTTTTATTATTGATACCGGAATTAAGTTTTGCGATAGTTTTGTTACCGGGATTAACGGTTCAATTCCAGATTTTACTTATTTAGCTGAAAACCAGGATAGAATTGAAGGGCTTTTCATAACACACGGGCATGAAGACCATATCGGTGGTGTTCCATATTTGGTTCAACAAGTAAATGTAAAAAGAATTTATGCCCCAAGAATTGCTATTCAATATCTAAAACTTAAGTTTTCTGATATGAAAATTAAGGTAAATGTCCAGTTTATTGAAATAAACCGAGATCTTGTGGCTGATTTTGGTGATTGTAGTGTTGATTGATGAACTGCTCAACATTCAATTCCTGACGCATTTGGTGTTAGAATCAAAACTCCAAATGGATCATTAATGATGACTGGTGATTTTAGATTCGATTATCGACCTATTGGCAATTTAACCGATTTCTCAAAACTAAAAAAGATTGGCGAAGAAGGTCTAGATGTCTTATTTTCGGATTCAACTAACGCCATGCGCCCTAACCATTCTCCATCAGAAAGCGATATATTAAAAGACATAAAAAAATATATGTTAGAAGCTGAAAAGAAAATCATCATTACGGCATTTGCATCAAATCTTACAAGAATAAAAGCAATCATTGAGCTCGGCGCTTCATTAGGCAAAAAAGTTATTGCTTTTGGTAGATCAATGATCGATAACATTGATATCGGTAGAAGATTAGGTTATATAAATGCGCCTGATGAAGTCTTTATAGATAAAAAAAGTCTTTCAAAATATAATGACAATGAATTACTAATTTTGACAACCGGTTCCCAAGGTGAAGAAATGGCGGGACTAGCCAAGATGTCATATGATAAACACCCAAATATATCAATCAAACCTAAGGACACAATAATTTTTTCATCTAGTCCAATACCAGGAAATAGATCTAAATGTGAGTTATTAGTTAATAGATTATATAAACTAGGAGCAATTATAAGAGAAAATGGTGTTGATGGCTACTTACACACCTCAGGGCATGCCTACCGTGATGAACATCGAAAGATATTTGAATTAACAAAACCAAAATATTTCATGCCATATCATGGTGAATTTAGAATGAGTGTGGTTCATGGCTATACGGCAATTGAATCAGGAATCAAACCAAATAACATTATTATTGCTAAGTTGGGGGACGTTTATTATTTACAAAACCATATGATTTCTTTATCAAATGAAAAAGTATATTTTGGTCCTGTATTTATAGATGGAAACATTCTATCAAAAACAAATTCACAAATCATGAAAGAAAGAATGGAATTGGGACAAAATGGTTTTGTCCATGTAATAATGGCTATTAATAAAGAAAAAAATATAATTCTTGGAAAGCCAAGAATCGTATCAAGAGGAGCATTTTTTGTTAAAAACTCATTGCAATTAGTAGAAGACGCAAAAAGACTTGTACACGGGGCGGTTTTATACACAATTAAAAACGAAAAAGATTGAACGATACCTAGAATTAAACAATTAATTATCGATAGACTTGACCCTTTCTTTTATAAAAGCAAAAGAAGAAATGTTGTTATTATTCCTACTATTCTTCTTGTTGATCAAGTTGAAATTAATAAACAAAAGATGCAGAAAGAAAACAATACTAAAAAATCAAGTCAAGTTGAAACTGAAAACAAAAATTCAAAACCAAAAAAAATAATAAGAAAAAACTCAGCAAATAAAAAAAATAAACAAATTAAAAAAGAAAAACCTAAAAAAGTTGAAAAACCCCTTGAAGAATAGGGGTTTTTATATCATCGTTTTCATAAAAGAAATAACTATATTTATTATTTGTATAACATCAATTTCATCAATATTACTCTTAAAATATTCAAAATCAGCTTCAATCCAATACAAACATCTTAATAAATTTATATCCTTACTTTTTTGTGAGTGGTCTCGGCATAAAAAACCTCCCTTATAAAATTCAAAATCTACAATATGTTCTTTATCTCCACACTCTACACATGAGCTTAAATTTTGCCTATAACCAAACATATCTAAAAAAGCTAATAAGATATAAATAAAACTATGGTTTGGTTTTTTTTCAACATTTTCTAAAAAAACCCTGTATCTAGCATATAAAAAATTATTGTTTTGCTTACCTGCTCGCTTTAAAAAGTAATGAACTTTATTAAATATATCTTGCAAGGTTTCTTGCAATGGAAAAAACGAAACTAGTGTTGCTCTTTTTAGTCTAGGCATGTTACCAATAAATTTCGATCTTATTAATTCAAAATTTACCAATCCTAATAATAATAAATTTCTTCTATTTTTGGATTCGACATTTTGTATTCCTTTGGCAAAAAAATAACAAACACCCGATTGTGTCAAAGCTTGGATGATAGCATCATTATCACCATGATTTATTATTTCTAGAACTATTCCCTCGGTCTCGAATTCTCTATTAACCATATAATATAATTTTACTTTCTATTTTTTAAAAAAATAAAATAAAAAAAGCAACGACCTATCTTCCCTTATGGTATTTTCGGCACGGAAGGTCTTAACTGCTGAGTTCGGAATGGAATCAGGTGGGCCCCTTCGTTATGGTTGCTGTAAATATAATTATATATTAAAAAAATTTTTTTATAATATTTTTTTAAAATTATTATTTTTATATCGATAAACTTGTTTTTTAATTAGAAATTGCAAAACATGTTTGCACATTATTTTATAATAAAAATTAATTTTATTGTAAAAATAAAATTCATTATATCTAGATATGCTTTTTACTTATAAAGGTTTATTACCGCAAAAAAGTAACTTAATTTATATTCCCAATCAATATATCAAATCATCTTGCATAATTTTTAAATCATAAGGGTTTGGATACAAAATGTTTCTATTTTTTTGCTATTGTTTTAACAAGATAGTCAATAAAGAATATTAAAAAATATATCTATAATATTTTTAATTGTATTTCATAAATAACCAAATATCTTATTTATGAAAATCCGCAAGTTTCTTGTTCTAACTATGTTTCATTATTTTAACAATTAGCTTAATTAATATTATTCTAGTTTTTTAAAGCTTTGCATAATATCCTTACTTTATCTAATTATTCAAAACTATTTCTCTACTTACTAGAAACAAAATAATATTAAAAACCAGCCGTATAGCTAGTTTTATAAAAATTATTTTTTTAAATATTATTGCGCAATTATATATTATCTTTTCGCAATGACTAAGGTTTTATCTTTTTATTTAGTATGCTTGCTATATTTTAATATATATTAAAATTACATTTTTTTATTCTTTCTATGACGTTTAATCATATATCAAGTGCCAACGCTTGCTCCTGCCAACGTTGGTATTACCACAAGCGGGGTTGCAATTGCAGCTACATTAACCTTAGATTTGCTATCTTTTTTAGAAATATCAGGTTTTTTAGGAATACTAGGGTTTTTCTCTTCTTCTTTTGGTTGATTCATTTTAGGATTATCTTTTTTTGGATCATCTTTCTTGTTGTTTTCTTGCTCAAGAATGGCCTTTTGAATTTGTAATTTTATGCTTCTTAATTCTTTTATGTTTTTAGCTTTTTTAGCTAATTTTTCTAGCTCTTTTTTCTTTACATTTGAGTCATTTAATTTATCTAATTCTTTATTAATTGTTTCAAACTCTTTGCTAAATTCTTTATTAGCTCTTTCAATAATATTACTTAATTTTTCAGGATCATCAAGGCCTTCTTTTAATTCTTTATCAAATTGAGATTTTATATCAGAACCTTCTAACTTATTAACAGCATCCACAGCATCTTTTTTTATCTTAGCATTATCCTGCGACTTTTTTTCTTGGGTTATTTCTTTTAATAAAAGCTTTAGTGCCCCAATGTTTTTCGCGCTGTCAATTCTTGCTTGGTAATCCTTTTTATCCAATAATTTATTATATATATCTAATACTTTTTGCTTTTCGGCATTATAAATGGGTTCTGCTTTCTCAGCAACACTAAGAAGTTTAGCCATATCACCTTTAGCATTAGCAAGCATTTTTTTAAATTCATCATATTGACTAGAACCTTCAAGTTGGTCAACTGCTTTTTGTGCTCTTTTAGTTAAATTAACCAAATCTTGTTCTTGCTTTTCAACCAATAAAATCTTTTGCAATTCATCTAACTTCGCTATATTGTTAGCATTATTAAATTTTTCAACAAAATCTTTTTTATCATCAAGGCTTTCCAAAATCTTGTTAACTTCTGTTTTTTTAGTAGTATATTCAAGATTTGCTTCTTTTATTAATTCTAAAAGTTTATCTATTTCCTCTTGTGATTTTTCTAATCTCATTTGATATTCATCATGCTTTGATGAACCAACTGTTTTATCAACTGCCTCTTTAGCATTTTTTCTTGCGTTTAGCAAATCTTCGTTTGCTCTAATTTTCTTAGCTTCATCTGCAATTTTTTTTAATTCTGTAATATTGTTTGATTTTTCTATTTTTTCAATATTTTCTCTTTTGGCTTCTTCATCAAGAATAGAATTTACTATTCTAGTAGCATTTTCTTTTTCATTAATAAATTCATTATTGGCTTCTTCAAAAATAACAGTCAATTGTTCCAAAGTTAAATTTTGATTTGATAAACGCTTTTCAAAATCGTCATGCATATCTGAACCAATAGTTTTTTTTACAACTGCTTCTGTGTCTTTTCTAAGCTCACTAATTTGCTGCTTAATAATCTCGCCATATACTCTTTGTAAAACCTTAACGTTTCATGCATTATCTATTTGCTCACGAAATTTCATTTTTTCTTTTAGTTTTTGGAATGATTCTTCTGCTTTACTTTTTAATGTATCATACACTTTTTCAGCATCATCTCTAAGTTTAATTAATTCTTCCATTGAGGTATTTTTTGTAACATTTAATGCTCGCTGTTTAATATCTTTTTCATATTCAGCTGAGCCTTTTGCTCTAACGGCAGCTGTTAACGCTTCAAGTCTAATCTTGTCATTAATTAATTCCTTATCCACTTCTTTTGAAAGCTTATTAGCTATACTTTCTCCAGCGATGTTTCTTATTTCGGTAATAATTGGAATAATTTTTTTCAAGGTATTGACATACTGTGGAGAAGATGGATTTGTTCCATCTTCTACTTTTAATAAGTCTATTATTTTAGTATCAATTTTCACATTTTCTTTATTATTTTTTAACAGTTCAAGGGCCTCAAATTCAGCAATAACAACTCTAATAAAATACACATCATCATATTTGGAATCTAATTGGTTAAAAATACTAAGTTTTTGAGGCTCCTCCTTTGCCTTTAAATCAGTATTAATATTTTGTTTTTTTATTTCTTCGTTAAGAAAAATTTCGTAATTAAACGAAGCTTGTTTAAATAAACGAATAAATTCTTTTCAAGATGACGACAAAAATGCGATATTATATTCTGAAAATTGGTTGTTAAGTTTATTATCTGGAACGAGATTTAATTCATCATTATATTTCTTATATGGTAATTCATCAATTTCAGCAGAATCATTAATTTTGAGCAATTTCTTCAAAACTTTATAGGCATGCAACAAGTTATATTGTGTTTTTAAAGTCATTGCTGAATAAAAAATTTTTAAATCGGCCAAATTCTCAATTTCATCAGATGTTGGCTTGTGAATTATTGAATTATCAAGAATATCAGTGTTCCTATCTTTTGCTTCTAAAATCTCTTGTTTATTTTGAACATCCTCACTCTGGCGACTAATTACGGCAGGGGTTGTTGGAATTAAAACGCTCGAAAACACATTCAACAATAAATTAAATAACCTCATAAAAATACCTCATTTATTTTATATTTAAATTTATTTAAAAATAACTAATTACAAAATTTGAAAAATATTAACTTTTTTATAAAAAAAATTTATTATTTTAAGAATTAAAATTAGTCTCGAATTAAATTAAAATTTACATGTTAACTGATTGATTTGTATTGCAAATATTCAAATCTATCTTATTTTAAGGACTTTTTTATTACATTAAAATGTGGAAATAACATTTTATATAATCAATCATTAACTATATTATATAGTAAATAGAATGAAATTACCAAAGTAATTAGTTATAACTTTTTTATATTTTTTTAAAACATGAAGATTATTATTTCATAAATTTATAAATATCAGTTTTTAGTTACCTACAATGCTTAAAGTAAAAAAGGAAATAAAAAAAAGCAACGACCTATCTTCCCTTATGGTATTTTCGGCACGGAAGGTCTTAACTGCTGAGTTCGGAATGGAATCAGGTGGTCCCCTTCGTTATGGTTGCTATGGATATAATTATATACTAATTTTTTTTATATTCATTTTTTTTAAAAAAATATCCATTATGTAAATTCTCAATCATTTTATACTATATTGCAATTCTCAAATCTCTTACTCAAAAAGTAAGTAGGAGATAAATTTACACAAAATTTACTACATCACCAGTTTTTCCTGATTACTGGTTTAATTTTTAAGTCTTAAATAAATTTGATATCATAGGTTTAATAAACATTTTTAAACTATAAAAGTGTTGCGATTTGATTGAGAATTAATAAGAAAAAAACCAGCCAAAAAGGCTAGTTTTAATTTTGCAGATAAAATTATAAATTGTAATGTAATTCGACAATTTCTTTCAAGGTTTCAAGAGGTAATGCACCAGTCTCTAATAATAAATTCAAAAATTCCTTAATGTTTTCCTTATTTGATACAAATTCTTCCCTTGAAAGGCCTTTTGACTTACGAACTCTGTCATATAGTTTCAACATTGCTTCTTTACCTGAATTATACGATGTTGCTTGTCCGGGTAGGTTTAGATAACGTTTTGATTCTGATGTAATATCACCAATTCCTAATGCTGAGTTAGCATGTAGGAATTTTCTTATGTCATTAATTGAAGCGCCAGCTGGTAAATCATCAGTACCTTTAATATCTCCATGATATGCAGTATCAACAGCACGTCTCATGTTACGCAATTGAGCTTCATTTAAAGCACCAAAATATTGCAACATATTAGCTAATTCAACAGCTTTCAAAGTATGCAATTTATCATCATCAATTTTGTTTTTTGAAACAACTAAATTTCAATATACGCCACCATGTAGTTCCTTCATTCCTTTAATTTCTTCGTTAGTTACATATTGTGGTCTTGTCGCTTTAACAAAACTTGTAATTCCTTTTGCCGATTTGAAGCTAACAGGTAGAGCGTAATAATCTTCATTTTCAAAGTCAGGCGTTCCATATAAACCTGCCTCGATTCCAAATCATTCCATAAATAAAGCTCAACCTTCCTTGTATGAAGTATAGTTAAAAATGTCTCCTATCGTTAGCCCATCAACAGTTTTTAGAAATTTTTGCGCATAGTATATTTGGTTGTGGTGCCCCATAACACTTTCGTGGTTAGCAAAAGAAGTTACTGACCATTTTGGCAAGCCAAAATAAGGGTCCGCATTAAATGTAAATGCACCAAATCCGTCTTTTTCAACCTTAGCTCTTCCGTTATATGCACCGACACCTGAACTTAAACGAGTTGAATATTCATATGTAGTAATTCCATATCTCGGCACTTGTTTAGGGAAATAAGAATATCCTTCGTTAATAGTAGTGTCTCTAAATTGATTATAACCTTTAAAAGCTTCTAAAGCTCCGTAATAAAACTGGTCATTTGTAATTGAACCATATTTAGAATTTTGGCCTTTTAAGAATTCATAACCTAAAGTCTTTAAATTTTTAATAGCATCTTGTAATTTTGGGTCTTTTTCTAATTCATTCTTCTTTTCTTGCGTGTAATATGAGGAATTTTCGCGACCAAAAAAGAACTGTTCTTGGTTTAATCATTTATAAAACTCAGGCAAATTAATATTCCCATTTGCATCTCTTATTTCAAGTACAACATCCTTAACCTCTTGTGGGCCAACACCATCAGAATCATACTTAATAGTTGGGGTTCATGGCTCGTTCTCATTTCCGGTAATTAATCTGGCAACTGCTTTTGCAGTTAATTCCATGTTCTTAACAGCCGTCTTTGTTGTTTCATAACCCGAATTAAATACGTCCTGTGCAGAATCATTTGAAGTTGTAGCAAATTTTAAAATACCATCATATATCTTTTTACCAGTTGTATTTTTCTCATCACCAGGAATACTTGATAAACCAACATTTTTAGCATCAAGATCTTTTTCAGTTAAACCAAGCCCGTAAATTGAAACAACTTTTTTACTTGAATTATCAAAAATTTCAATAGTATTTTCTAATTCGTTAACTACATTTGATTTAAACACCTTAAGCTCTTCTAAATTTTCGCCTAAGCCAGTAGTTGATGCTTTGTAATATTCAGTTGCATAAAATTTATGGAATGCCTTGGTTTTTTCATCAAGAGTTTTATTAGAATCAATTATCTCAATAACAGACTTTGATTCTTGTGTTCCTTTTGCAAACTCTAGCAATTCCTTTGAATAATGTCTTGATAAGATGATATTAACATTGTTTTTAATAACAACTTTTGATAAAACAATATTAGCTTGCATTCCTTCGTTTAAGTTTCTTTGCATCTTTTCGGCTTTATCGCCAGTTATTCTTAAAATAGTTTTATAAAATGAATTAACTGGGTAAGCTGATGTTGGTCCACCTTCATAAAATGCACCTGCTAGTCGCCCTTGTGAAGCATAGACGGTTTGCGCGATTTCCCAATCATATTTCAATCCACTTGCTCAGGCTGTTGTAGTTACATTGAGATTATTAGAGTTAATTTTTGAAAATAAATCAATTCATTTTTGATAGTATTTAACAATCTTGTCAACATCTTCTTTTTCAGGATAGAATATATCAATATTTGCCGCCAAATCATCTAATTCTCTCTGAAACTTATCATATGAAAGAACAATATATCTAGCTGTATGTTTGTAATTATTATCATAATACTTAGCATCACCATGTTGGGCGATTTTAGCTAAATAAGGCAATATTGCATTATCAATGTTTACTTTGTATTCTAACTCAAGATTTCTAATTTCGCTAGCAAGCATTTCGATTTCTTTAGCAATTTTTGTGGCTTGTTCACTCTTTTTATCATCCAATTCATTATACTTTGTGTTTAAATCTTTTAGTTTGGTATTCTTTTCCTCAATATTATTTTTTGTATCAACATTTGCCTCAACTGCCTTTGCCTCAGCATTTGTTAATTCGCTTTCTAGTTTCTTGTTTTCATTAATTGTTTTTCTAAATAAAGCATTTTGAGCAGCAAAAGGGATTACAGTAAAAATCACAGGAGCTGCAACTAAGGTGCCAACAACCGAAGTTATTATTAATGCTTTTTTGTTTTTTTGAGTCATATATATTATTTAAAATCCTTTTATTATATGTCTAATTTAAAAATATAAATCCAATGTTTAGTAGTTCCTGCCAAAAATTGCAGGTACCTTAATTTTAAATGAAAAAGCATAAAAATATTTATCTTTGATACTATACAGAGTTTTAGTTTCACTACAAGAAAGGAAAATTAAAAACATCTAGACTAGCTAGATGTTTTTAAAAAAGAATAATTAAATCTCTTATAGTTTGTAATGTAATTCTACAATTTCCTTTAAAGTTTCAAGAGGTAATCCACCTGTTTCTAACATTAGATTTAATAGTTCTTTAATGTTTGCCTTATCTTCGACAGTAACAAAATCTTTTCTTGAAAGTCCCTTTGATTGACGTACTCTGTCATATAGCTTCAACATAGCTTCTTTACCAGCATTATATGATGTTGCTTGTCCAGGTAGGTTTAGATAACGTTTTGATTCTGATGTAATATCACCAATTCCTAATGCTGAGTTAGCATGTAGGAAGTTTCTAACATCTTGAATTGATGCACCGGCAGGTAAATCTTCTTTTCCTTCAATTCTTCCATGGTATGCAGGATCGACAGCACGTCTCATGTTACGTAATTGAGCTTCATTTAAAGCACCAAAATATTGTAACATATTAGCTAATTCAACAGCTCTTAGAGTGTGTTCTTCATCGCTTGAGTTATTTTTGCCTTCTGATGCAACTAAACTCCAATATACACCACCATGTAATTCCTTCATTCCTTTAATTTCTGCGGCAGTTACAGCTGATTCATCTTGCGATATTGCTGAAGAAACAAAGCTTGTAATTCCATTTGAATGTTTAAAACTTACTGGGAAAGCGTAATAGTCTTCGCTGTCAAAGTCAGGAGTTCCATATAGTCCTGATTCAATTCCGAATCATTCCATAAATAAAGCTCAACCTTCTGCATATGAAGTGTAATCAAAGATATTTCCAACAGTTAATCCATCAATAGTTTTTAAAAACTCTTTAGCGTAATAGATTTGGTTGTGGTGTCCCATAACACTTTCGTGGTTAGCAAAAGAAGTTACTGATCATTTTGGTAAGCTATAGTATGGATCGACATTAAATGTAAATGCACCAAATCCGTCTTTTTCAACTTGTGCATTACCATTATATGCACCAACACCTTCTTCGGCACGTCTTCTATATTCATATGAAGTGATTCCGTATCTTGGAACACTCTTAGGGAAATATGAATATCCATGCTCAATTGTAGTATCTCTAAATTCATGGTAACCCTTGAATGCTTCTAGTGCTCCATAGTAGAATTGTTCATTTGTAATTGAACCATATTGGTTGTGATTTGTCTTTAAGAAGTCATATCCTAATCTGGTTAGATTTTGTCTTGCATCCTGTAATTTAGGATCATTTGCTAAATCGTGTTTTTTAGCTTCTGTGTAATATGAAGCATCTTCACGACCAAAGAAGAATTGTTCTTGGTTTAATCACTTGTAGAAATCAGAAATATTGATTTCACCATTAGCATCTCTAATTTTTAATTTAACTTCTTCAACTGGATTTGGTCCAAGACCATCAGCATCATACTTAATTGTTGGAGCTCATACACCTTTGTCTTTTCCAGTAATTAATTTAGCAACTGCAGCGGCTGTCAATTTCATATTTTTAGCAGCTGTTGTCGTTGTTTCATAACCTGAATTAAACACATCTTGGGCTGTATCATCTGTAGTAGTAGAGAATTTTAAGATACCACTATAAACCTTATCTCCATTTGTTACACCTGGTTTTCCTACGATAGAATTTAAACCAACATTCTTAGCATTTAGGTCTTTTTCAGTTAAACCAACACCATAAACTGTTTTAACATCATTGCCATCAAATACTTCAACGTGATTTTCTTTTTCGTTGATTTTATTTGCTTTATATAGTTTTAATTCATCTAGATTTTCACCCAAACCTGATTTAGAAGCCTTGTAATATTCATTAGCATAGAATTTGTGGAATTCCACTAATTTTGGGCTTGATTTAGCTAATTCTTCATTTTTTGCAATAAGGTCAGTAACTTTTATTTCATCATCAGATCCATTTAAAAATTCTTTCAATTGATCTTGGTAAAAATTAGATAAAATTGATCTTACATTATTTTTGATAACCACTTTTGATAAAACAACATCAGATTCAATTCCTTCTTTAAGATTCTTTTGAACCTTTGGAGCTCTCTCTTCATCAATTGAACTAATTGTGTCATAAAAAGCATTGATAGGATATGCTGAAGATAGACCTCATTCTAATCAAACACCAAGTAAACGGCTTTCTGATGCATAAACTGTTTTAGCTATTTCTCATTCATATTTTAATCCGCTTACTCATGCTGTTGAGGCAGTGTTTAGGTTTCTTGAATTAATTTTCGAAAATGTATTAATTCAATCTTGATAGAACTTAATAATTTCTTGAGCATTTTCCTTGCTTGGATAATTTATATCTAAATCATCTCTAGAAGCAAGTTTTGCTAAATCTCTTTGAAATTTTTTGTATGACAATACTACATATTCGGCTGTATTTTTTAAGGTACCTTCATAGTATCTCAAATCACCTTCTTCAGCAATTTTTGCTAATATAGGTAAAATTTTAGATTCAATATTTTCTTGATATTGATCGTCAAGTTGAGCACGTTCTGCTTCAGCATTTCTAATTTCTTGTTCTAATTTTGCTTTAGTTGCTTCATCAGCTTTTTGGCTTTTTTGTGTTAAGTCTGCAATTTGAGCATCCTTAGCATCGATTTTAGCTTTTAAAGCCTTATTTGCTTCATCTTCAACAGCTGCTTTCTTAGCTTCTACATATTCTTTCTCATATCTTTGATTCTTTTGAGTTTCTCTTTTAAATCATGAAATTTGAGCGCCATATGGAATTATTGTAACTACTGTAGGTACTAAAACAATACCGCCTACAATACCACTAATAATTAGGGCTTTTTTTGTTTTTGGAGTCATATATATACTTATCCTTAAATTTAGTTTATTAATTTATCATTTAATAAAATTTTTTACCTTTTGATAAAGTTTAAAAAATAAAGATTTGTGTGTCCACAATAGATACACATTTTTTATTATATTACATTTGCCTTTAGTTTACATAATTAGAGGAAAAAATGGACCAAAAAAAGTCAAATCTCAATCTTTTTAAGATATTTTATAATTTAACACCTCAATCAATCGAAATGATTTAGCATCATTTGTTTTATTATAAAATTTATATAAGTAAAAATATATTTTTTTTATTATAGAGGTAATGTATGGAAAATCAAAAAAAAGTAATATTAACAGTAATTGATGGTTTGGGTCTTAGAAATGAAAGACAAGGAAATGCTTTTGCACAGGCTTATCATCCAATATTTGATTATTTGTTTGCAATGTGTCCTAATTCTGTTTTGCAAGCATCCGGAGAATATGTAGGCCTTCCAAAAGGTCAAATTGGGAATTCAGAAGTCGGCCATCTAAACATCGGGGCAGGAAGAATTGTATATACTGGTTTATCATTGATTAATAGAGCAATAGAGACTGGTGATTTTGAAAAAAACGAGGTAATAAATAAATTAATTGATAATTCAATAGCAAACAATACCACTTTGCATTTAATGGGCTTGCTAAGTAATGGCGGTGTACATTCATTAGATAACCATTTATTTGAAATTATAAAACTTGCCAACCACAAGGGGCTTAAAAAAGTTTCAATTCATATTTTTGGCGATGGTCGAGATGTCAAGCCACAATCAATTAATGATTCATTGATAATACTTAAAAAATTATCAGAAGATTTCAATTATCCGATTTCAAGCATTTCAGGGCGCTTTTATGCTATGGACCGTGACCAAATATTCGAAAGAAATGAATTAGCACTTGAAGCGATTCTTGGTAAATCGCCCATCAAGTATAAAGATATTAATAAGTATATAAACGAACAATATAATCAAGGAATTTATGACGAGTTTTTCTACCCTGCACAAAACCAAAATGGCTTATTTTTAAAAGAAAATGATAATGTTTTTTTCTTTAATTTTAGACCAGATCGTGCTAGACAACTTAGTCATCTAATTTTAGATAGCAAACTATATGAATATAAACCTAAAAGCAAAACAAAACCAAATCTCTTTGCTTCTTTAATGAAATATGAGGGTATTAATTCCTTAGTCGCATTTAAAGAAATGCAAGTAGATAACCCGCTTGGAGAAGTGTTAGCCACCAATAATCTAAAACAACTAAGATTAGCAGAGACTCAAAAATATGCGCATGTGACCTTCTTTATGGATGGTGGAAAAGAAGTTATTTATAAAAATGAAGATAGAATTTTAGTAAATAGTATCAAAGCTGCAAGCTTTGCTGATTATCCTCATATGTCAGCTAAAGAAATAACTGACGAATTGCTTGAAAAAATTAATGATTATGACTTTGTTATCATGAATTATGCTAATCCAGATATGGTGGGTCATACTGGAAATTTACAAGCAACAATAAAAGCAATTGAGTTTCTAGATGAACAATTTGAACGAATTCTTAAATTCGTGATAGCTAATCGTGATAAAGTAACATGATTCATAACTGCCGATCATGGAAATGCCGAAATAACTGAGGATGAAAATAATAAACCTGCAACAAAACATACAACAAGTCCGGTTTTATTTGTTTCAACTGATAAAAATATTGAATTAAAAAATGGGTCGCTTTGTGATGTTGCACCCACAATTCTTGAATATTTAAATATTCAGAAACCAAAGGAAATGACAGGACAATCATTGCTAAAGAAGTTCTAATTAAATTTATAAAAGTAATATAAGTGTTAATTCTTAATCAAATTGCAACATTTTTATAGTTAAAAATTCTTATTAAACTTATGATATCAAATTTATTTTTTAAGACCTAAAAATTTAAACCAGTAATCAGGAAAATTAGCAAAGTGTGACACTTTGCTATTATTTTTTTGTCAATCTATATATTTTGAAAAAAATTAAATAGCAATATATTTTTAAATTAACCTTACGGCCCTTATTTTTTAAATTTATTCATATTTGGATTGGTTAATTGCACTTTTAAACATTGATTTTAGGTGGCTCATTTCTTCCTTTAAACCTGATGTATTTAATTCAAATTTTTCTAAATTTCTAATCAAGTAATTAAACTTGTTCGTAAATGTCGAAACTACTGACTTATGCGTTACAACTATCAAACTCAATTTATAAGCCAAATCGTCTCAAACGTCAAGATTTTTACCTATTAAAAATCTTTTGTGAGTTAAAGTTAGATAAATCACTACTTGCTTTGTAATGATTTTCCGGAGTTTTAAAAAAATATTCACCACTTGAGTTCATACGAAATAAAACTCTTATTTTCTTTGAAAAATTAACTCTATTGCCATTAGTATCAACTGGGGCATAATATTCGTCTGTGACTAAATGAATTTTGTTTTTAAAATACAATCAACATACCAACCAGGATCGCCTTCAGTTATTTTTCTAAAACAGTTTTTATTGCTATTTCTTTTTAATTTTGGAGATATAAAATTAAAGTAATCTATTAATTGGTCTTCAATTTTACTAATTTCTGTTCAATGTTTTATATTCTTTATTTTAAAGCATATGGGATAATTTAATTGAGCAGTTTTAAAAGACCTTTCAACACTGCTATTTATTGCATAATAAAATATTGTTTCTAAAACCGTGTTATTTAAAATATTTTTTAACGTTTCTTTTAGCTTCTTTTCTAGCCCTTTTGTGCGAGCGCTCTGTTGCATAGCTCCTTTTTTTAAAGGCGCGTCTGTAAAGAGTTTTTAAAGACATTATTGAACCTTTTGTTCTATAATAAATTGCCATAGTAACATTTCTAGTTCTATCAATAGGTTGTTGAAAAACAAAAGAACTAAAATCTCTGATTTTTTCAATTTTAGAATCTACAAAATCATCACTAAACTTTTGTCTATATTTATTTCCTTTATTTTTGTGCGAGATATTAAATGTCCCACTAAAATTTATAGATTTTTTAATTTTAGAAACTGTAAAACGGCTAACTTCGTGTTTTATGGCGATTTGGTTTATTTTTATTTTTTTCATTAGTTATATCGATATAAATACCTTTTCTTTTTTTCTCAAAATCTGTTAAATTCTGGATTTCTATTTTTTTATATTTCACATTACCTCCTATAGTGATTTTAAACTATAGAATGTTGCAAAATAATTGAGAATTTACATGATCAAAACACATTTTCGATATGTCAATATCTAAAGAAATTTATTATAATTATATTACCATGAATAATACAAAGAAAACTTTAAATGCATTTTCTTTCCCTAATCCTCTTTTAATAAGATTGAGAGAGAGAGAGAGAGCAGACTCTTAATAAATAATTTAACAATAAATTAACACCTAACTATTAGGTGTATTTTTGCGTATTTTCATGGAGAAGGCAAATATATGACACAAAACAAAATAAATATAGATAGTATAACAATTAGAAATTTATTTCAAAATGCTTCTAAAGAACATAATTTTTTAATACCTGAATATCAAAGACCATATTCATGAGGAGAAGAACAAACCGAAAAATTATTCAGTGATTTATGAGAATTTTACAAAATTATACTTAAAGAGCCAAATTCAAAAGAACAGTATTTTTTAGGTTCAATTGTTTTCTTTGAAAACGAAGATGGAAAATGAGAAATTATCGACGGACAACAACGCATAACGACCATTTTTCTACTTTTAAGAGCAATTCTTAAAAAATGTGAAAACACTAATAGTGAAAATACTAAAAATTTAGCAAAAGAAATTGAAGAATGTATTTGACATATTTCAAATGATTATAAAAAAATAATTGATAGAAATTCAATGTCCATTCAAAATGTTTCAGTAATGCAAAGTAATTTAGAAGATTTTGAGAATATCATCAAAAGTGGTGAATATAACAAAAAAAAGTAAAAGTAATTATTCGAAAAACTATGCAAAATTAATAGAGTTGATTGAAGAAAAAGCAAAAAATGAAATTGAGGGGATATTTAACTTTTTTAATACCATATTAGAAAAAACCCTTATCTTAACTGTATCTTCGCAATCTCAACAATCTGCTATGACGGTTTTTGAAACTCTTAATAATAGAGGGGTCCCTCTTTCTGATGCCGATATTTTTAAAGCTAAGATATATAACCTATTAAAAGATAAAAATGAAAAAGATAAATTCATAGAACAATGAAAAGAATTAGAATATGATTGTGTTTCAATGAATAAGACATTAAATGATATTTTTTCATACTATATGTTCTATTTAAGGGCAGAAGAAGGAGATATCGACAGTACCACCCCAGGAATAAGAAAATACATATTAAAATATCTAGAACAAAATAACATTGATGATATTTTTAACAAAATGATAGAAACTATTAAAAATATTATTTCATTTCTAAAAATGGTGAATAACTTAAATGAAGAAAAAGACTTAAACTCGAAGATTAAACAACAACTAGATATTATTTTTTCTTTCTCTAATGATTTTGGTAAATACCCAGCTTTAATATATTACTTAAAAAATAAAGACAAAATTAATAATGATGATACAAGTGAATATCTTGAGTTATTAATAAAACTAAGAAATAGAATTGTCACAAGATATTTAGTAATTCCTTCAATAAACGATATTAAACACGGCATTTTGTTACTAAATAAAAGCATAATAAAAGGCCATGAGTTTGATTTTTCTAAATTAGAAAAAAAAGATTCAGATGATGTGATGGAAAAAATCAAAAGTCCAAATGTAAAAATCATAAGTATGATTATAAAAATGTTTGAATATTCACAAAACGATCAAGAAGAGATGGATATATTGCCATCCAAATGAGAAATAGAACATATTTTACCTAAATCTCATGCACAATTCGATAAAGAAAATAAAGAATTATATGAACAAATTGGAAACATAATTCCTTTAGACAAAAGGCGTAATATTAGAGCTTCTGATGACTGATTTAAGTCTAAAAAAGAGATATATAAAAAGGCGGCAAAATTTAGATCTGCAATACAAATCTCACAACTTGAAAATGATTATTGAACAATAAATGATATCAAGAAAAGAAATGACGAATTAGTTAAAAAATTTAAAGAAATAACAAAGGATTAATATGAATGATGATATTTATAAAAGAACATTACAAAATATAGAAAAATACATTGAAAAATAAACATAATTAATAGGAGAAATATGAATAATAAAATAAAACTTTATTTTGGTTTATCATTACCCTTTGCCATATTAGCATATATATTGTACTTGGTTTCGACTGGATATTATTATGTGGTAAAAGATGTAGATTTTTCTTTTTTATCAATGTTGATACCAAAAGTATATCCAGATGGAGCAGGAATAACAATATTACTATTTGCAATTTTATTTAATATTGGATCATTTATCTTGGCTGTTTTATTAACATTAGAATTAAAGAAAATTGATTCGATGAAGATAAAAAACAAATATATTCTCTCAAAAATATTTGTATTCACCACACCTTTTTTATCAATATTATTTCTATTGCTTATAGCTTTCTTTGGTATTTTTGTTTTTGCGATATATTTATCAGCCAAAAATCGCACCAAATTAGCCAAAGAAAATTTAAAACTGTTACAAGAAAAAATTAGATTAATAAAAGATGAATCTTTAAGAAAAAAACTAGAAGCCGATGCAGGAAAATCTTATGGGTCTAATATATTTAATGAAACAAAAATGAAGCAAAAATTAAAAGTTATCGAAAAAATAGTAGATGATGAATTAAGAAGACAAAACAATAATGTTTGATAGTATGGTCAAAAAATTACATTGGTTTAACTGGTGTAATTTTTTCATTAGATAATTAATAAATTACGAATAATTTAAAACCATAAAGTATCATAATTTTAAGTTCTATAAATTGCTGTTAATTCTTAATCAAATTGCAACATTCTTATAGTTTAAAAATGTTTATTAAACTTATGATATTAAATTTATTTTTTAAGCTTTATTCATATTTTGATTGGTTGGTAAACAAAATTTTTTAAACCCACTTTTTCGGACAATAAAATAAAATTAAAAATCTACTTAAAGTATTCAGATAGGTCATTATACACTTGTTTAATTGTGTTTTTAAACATTGTTTTTAAGTGATTCGTTTCTTCTTTTGAACCTGATGTATTTAATTTAAATTTTTATAAATTTATAATCAGGTAATTAAACTTGTCCGTAAATGTCGAAACTACTGACTTATGTGTTACAACTATCAAACTCAATTTATAAGCCAAATCGTCTCAAACGTCAAGATTTTTACCTATTAAAAAAAATCTCTTGTGAGTTAAAAGTTAGATAAATCACTACTTGCTTTGTAACGGTTTTCTGGAGTTTTGAAAAAAAATATTCACCACTTGAGTTCATACGAAATAAAACTCTTATTTTCTTTGAAAAATTAACTCTATTGCCGTTAGTATCAACTGGGGCATAATATTCGTCTGCGCCTGAATGAGTTTTGTTTTTAAAATGATAATCAACATACCAACCAGGATCGCCTTCAGTTATTTTTCTAAAACAGTTTTTATCGCTATTTCTTTTTTAATTTTGGAGATATAAAATTAAAGTAATCTATTAATTGGTCTTCAATTTTACTAATTTCTGTTCAATGTTTTATATTGTTTATTTTAAAGCATATAGGATAATTTGATTGAGCAGTTTTAAAAGATTTTTCAACACTACTATTTATTACATAATAAAATATTGTTTCTAAAACCGTGTTATTTAAAATATTTTTTAACGTTTCTTTTAGCTTCTTTTCTAGCCCCTTTGTGCGAGTGCTCTGTTGCATAGCTCCTTTTTTTAAAGGTGCGTCTGTAAAGAGTTTTTAAAGACATTATTGAACCTTTTGTTCTATAATAAATTGCCATAGTAACATTTCTAGTTCTATCAATAGGTTGGTGAAAAACAAAAGAACTAAAATCTCTGATTTTTTCAATTTTAGAATCTACAAAATCATCACTAAACTTTTGTCTATTTTTATTTCCTTTATTTTTGTTTGAGACATTAAATGTCCCGTCAAAATTTATAGATCTTTAATTTTAGAAACTGTAAAACGGCTAACTTCGTGTTCTATAGCGATTTGGTTTATTTTTATTTTTTCATTAGTCATATCGATATAAATACCTTTTCTTTTTTTCTCAAAATCTGTTAAATTCTGGATTTCTATTTTTTTATATTTCACATTACCTCCTATAATTATTTTAAACTATAGAATGTTGCAAAATAATTGAGAATTCACAAAAAATCATTTTAATATAATGCTTAAAAAGCAAAATTATATTGAGCTATAATTAAATTTATAAACTTATATTTATAAACAATAAAATGAGCGAAAAGTATTAGCAAGGAAAAAGATGTATTTTTGAATGTCATTTACTTTTTGAATATTTTCATTGCTAACTTATATACTTTTACGGTTATATTCTGTTTACATTGATAAAAAATTTTTTTCATATTTATGTTTATTTTTCATCCTATATTGTTATATTGAAATTGTATTACAATAGCAATACTAACTTATGCAATTATATTAAGTGTCACTTCATTGATTTTTGCTATTATTGTAGCCTCCCGCTCTGATTACAAAATAAAATATTATGTCAATATACATCATCACTATTATATTCACGTCGATGCTATTAACAATGTTAGTATTTAGTGTATTACTTTTAATATTATTTTTTTATTATGAGTGTTTTTTAAATAAAGTCGAATAGTAACATAATTATCAAAAATATTAATTGCTATTTTTTAGTTTTGAATGTTATTGTCGCAAATTAAAATATATAAATCAATTACTTTTTAAATTAATTATTGTAAATTTAATAAATAACAAAAATATTTAGGTACAATGCCTAAATATTTTGCTTTAATTGACTTATTTTAGAGTATTTTTTCTTTAAAACCGTGACTATTATTTGAAGATACATATTTTAGTTTTAGATTCACTAAACCGTCTTCGTCTTCAGACTTTGATAATTTCTTCTCAATTAGTTCTCTATTTTTAAAAATAATATTTGATATTGCTTTTACTAAATCGGTTTCTAAAAATAAAATAAGTGAACGAGCCCCCATCGAATCATCAATATTGTTAGCTACTAATGAATAATATTCTTCAATCGAATCATCGAATATTAATTTTATGTTTTTTTCTTTTAATAAAAATTCTTTTATTTTCTTGATTTTAGATTTTATAATGTCAAGTTTAATTTCTAATGAGCTAATTTTATTAAAAGGAATTATGTTTGGTATACCAATTCTATTCAAAATCTCCGGTCTTTTTAGCTCATCTCTAAAATATTTTTTAACTTCTGAAATAAAATGCTCTTGAATTTTTTTACCGTCCTCATCTTTAGGCATTGTAGACGCACCTATATTTGAAGTAAAAATAATAAATGTTTCCGAAAAATCAACTAGTTCTCCTTTAGAAGAAGTCAATCTGCCATCTTCTAAAATCTGTAAGAATTTATCAAAAATTTTTGAATTAGCTTTTTCTATTTCATCAAATAATAAAATAGAAAACGGTTTTTGTAAAACAGCATTAGTAAGCGTCCCTCCCGCTTCATAACCTATATAACCTGGAGCAGCTCCTAAAAGTTTTTGATCAGATTCTTCATGGTTATATTCTGACATATCAAATCTAATTATTTGATTTGGGTCATTAAAAATAAATTCAGATAAGGCTTTTGCTGATTCGGTTTTGCCAACACCTGTAGGCCCTGCAAAAAATAAAATTCCTTTTGGTTTTGAATTTTTCTGAATGTCAGAGGTTTGCAAAATGCCTTGTAATCCTACCCGACTTCTAATTAGTGTGTCTTTTATTTTAATGCCAACATGAGATTGGCCTTTGACTTTATTGTCAAAATCTTCTAAGAATTTGTTCAAATTTTCAGCATTAATTTTTTCTCATTCCGATTCTTTCTTTTCAAAAAAACACAGTCTATATAGTTCTTTAAAATCTTTTATACTATCAAGTTTGTTAGAAAATACTTCAAGTTGAAATAATTCTCTAAAAGTTAGTCCATTAGTTATTGCACTTGCGTCACTAATTTCTTTTTTAGTTATTAATTTATTATCAAGTTTTTTAAATAAAGATCCTCTTATGTTAAAAAAAGATTTTCTTTCATCTAATGAAGGATTAGGAATTGTTAGAGAAGTTATTTCTTGATTATTGTTAAAAAGTATCGAATTAAATATCTGATCGTTTTTTATCAAAATTATTAATTTAAAATTTGAAGGTTTAATCTTATGCGTTATCTGGTTAATTTCATTAGTAAACATATCAATCAATGAATTTAATTTAGCAATATCTAATTGAGTGTTTTTATCACTATAAATAGATTCAGCTAAATCTAAGATAAATAAATTTTGTGATGCAATACCATCATTATTAATTTTTTCAATTATTAAGTTTTTTAATTTTGAATTAATATCTTCATTTTTACCATTATCATTACTATCAATATTTACAAAATCAAATATTTCTGATTTTTCAATACCATCAAAAGTTTCTCAAAGATCGTTTTTATTATCTTTATTTTTAAAAATTTTTATGTTACCATGAACTATTTCACTTTTCATTTCTCAATTAGAATTGTAAAGATATATATTATCAATACAAAGATTTTTATCTTGGTATAAATAGTGTAATAAATATTGATTAAAGGTTAAAAAATCTAAATTAGAAAATTCAGTAAGCAATTCTAAATATTCACTTTTTAATAGATTCTTATTTATGCTATCTAAAGAGGGTTTTTTAATTGGTAAATTCAATACTTTTGGCGATAAAAACTCAGAAGTATTCCCCTTCAAAATTACTATATTTTTGTTTAGTAACTTAAATTTTAATTGCGTTGTAATTGCTTCTTTTAAATTCATAATTAATTACCTCATCTTTTTATTTTTTCCTTTGCGCTATATTTAGGTTTAGTTGCAACAAAAGTTCTATTCATGGTATATTTAACAATATTCATATTCGAATTTTTAGTTATATATTCAAGCATCTGATTAGCCGTTTTAGAACATACATGCCTTTTATAATCGCCAATTTGATATTCAACTGTTCCATCTGGCGAAACATTAAATATCACTTGCTCTTCTAAATCATTTTCTAAAAGATAAATTACGCCAAGCTTTTCATTAACAACTTTTATTTGCTTTCCGGCTAATTTATACTTTTCTTCAGTCATTAAAAACTCAATAAATGGTTTTGCTATTTTAGCGGCTTTCAATATCGAATTATTTTTTTCTTTAAATCAAATTTTAAAATCATCAATATCTTTTTTAGTTGTAATTATTTTTATCTTATCTTCAAAATATTGTTTTAATTCGTTATTTTTAATTTTGCTTATTTTTGCATAAATATTATTCTTGAAGCTTCTTAATTCTTCAATAGAAGCTTTAGCATTCATTAGTTCATTAATTTTTAAATTAAGATTATCTTCAGTTAACTCTAAATCACTATTTATAATCAAATCTCTTGCTTCATAAGCTAATTTTCCAAATTCATATACATAATGGTTAAAATTTTTTATCGAAATTGAGTTATCAATTTTTCTGTAATCAACTGTATCAATTATATTCAATAATAATTTATTGATTTTGTCATATTCTAATTCGTATAAACTTAATCCTTTGTATGAATTTAAATCCACTTCAACTTTTTGGTTAATATTTGATTTTACATTCTTAATTTGTTTAATAGCTTCTTTTATTAAACCATTGTTTTGATATTCATTAGATAAAAGCATATTATTTAGTAGTTCAGTATTTTTATCACAAATATTTTCTAATTCTCGTTTTTCTAATTGACTTAAATTCAATGTTACGGTTGCTATATGGCTCATTATTTATTAACCTCGAATTGTTTTATATATTCACTAATTTCATCTAACTTATTATTTTCGGCTATTACTTCTTCATTACTAATTTTAAAAATATACTCAGCCGTAGTTGTGTCTTTTCTAAAAGAATGGGCATAGTTATTAGATAAATATTTGTAATATTCAGCGAGTTTTAGATCTATTTTTTCTAATGACTTTGTAAATGTTGTTTTACTATTTTTTTTAAATTTTTCAAGTCTTTGTCTGATTGATACAGCTTTAGAAATTAAGTTATTTCTAATATATTCTAAAGAGTTTTTTATTTCTTCCTCTTTTTTAAAAATATATTCATTAATGTAATCTAAACAGTCAATAGCCAATAAACCTTTATATACTTCTTTTTTCTTGAAATTTTCTAAATAATTTAATTTAACTGAAGCCTCAATGTCCGAATCAATTTGTTTATTTAAATCTTCAAAATCGCCAGAAATATGATTTTTTAAATCGTTATAAAATAGTGTTTCTTTAAATTTATTGTCTTTATATAAATCAAACATATGATGGTTATTTACATGTTTTTTAAAAATTTCTCTAAGCATATTGTTATTTCATGAAGATACAAAGTTAAAAATATCCAGATTGTCTGAATTAATATTGTATTTACTAATAATGTTTTTAAAAATAAGTTCGCCATTATTTAAAATGCTCATGAATTTATCTAAATCATCGCTAGTTTTAATAGTATTTAAAACATCTAAAAACACATTATTAGAAAATAGTTGAGTAATTTCTTTGAATCAATCTTTAGTTTTAAAATTACTTAAAAATGTTCAAATCTTTAAAATTAATTCAAAATTAGAGTTAGATTTTTCTTTAACGTCTTTTAAAAATTCGTCTAGATATTTTTCTAAAGCAGAAGCCATAATATCAGTGGGTGATATTTTTTTATCATAAATATCTTCAAGTAACTTAGGGTATTTTGATTCGGGTATTTCAGTTGGAATAAAAAAGTCTACTGCACTTTCTTCAACTTCATTATCATCAATTTTTACATCAACTATTATTTTGTTTATGTCAAATATTTTTTTATCTAATATCAAAAACTTTTCATTATTTTTTCCTTCAACAATATTATTTTGATTGAAAGATTTTTTTACCATTCATTTATTAATATCGAATTCTTTTATATCTAATTTTTCAGAGCTATCTTTAATTTGAAAATTACTCAAAAAAGTATTATTTGGGAATATAGACTCATGTAACAATTTACGATTATTCAGTTCATCAATTAAATCACTCTTTATAAAATCTTCCATAAAGTAATTTTGAGCAATATTCATTGGTCTTATATTAATAGAAATAATAGTTGATGAATTGTCAATATAAAAGGGATAATCAGATTCAAAAAATGCTACCTTAATATCATTACTATTTTCAACACTTTTTTTCAATATTAATTTTGAGTCATCTTTTTCAAAATCATATTCAAGTTCAGAAACTTTTTGTTCAATTTCTTTCGATTCATTTTTATCAAAGCCTTCAAAAGAGCAGCCATTTCAAGCCTTATCTATATTTTTAGTGTTAAAGTATTTATCATAATTCTCCGATAAAAACTTACTCTTAATATAGAAAGTGAAGTTTTTTTTCATCACTCGGTCAGTTAAACTGTAAAACTTATTCATTTCAACATATTTTTCAATTTTTTTATTTATGTCAATGTTTTTAATATCCATTTCTAATAAATCAAAATCCTCAATGTTACTTTCAGAAGAATTAAAATTTATAGTTATTATATTTTTGTTATGCATATCCCTTAAAATCAATAGTCAAAATTTACGAATTAACACATCACTATTAATGTTATAAAACTCCTTAAATATGTCATTTACAGTAATATACTTATTTAATTTTTTAAATTCAATAAGCGGAATCAATATCAATTTATAATAATTTTCCATTTTTTCTATTTCACGATACGTAAATTCAACCCGTTTTTGAATAACCGGAAAATTAAGTTTAATTTTTATCTTATCATTCATTATATTCCTCTCCTATAAATTCTTCTGGGGTTACAAAAGAATCTTTGTTTTGCAAATAATGATTTATATATTTTTTCAATACAGTTAAGCCTTGGCTAGAATTTTTATAATATGAAAAATCACCGACAACAATTAAAATATTTTTTGTTCGACTAAAAGCAACGTTCAGTCTAGCTTCATCGTTTAAAAAGTTGGTATTACGTTTATTAGGAGTTTCCTCTGTTCCTTTATTTTCCGATCTCACTAAGTCAACAATAATAAATTCGCATTCTCTACCTTGAAAGTTATCAATCGTATCAATTACTATTGATCTCGTTGCAATATATTTAGTATATAAATCTGGATATTTAGATTGAATAATTCCTCTAATAACAATTGCCTGATTTCTAGTCAAAGCAATAACTCCGATTTTTGATTTTTCATTTTTAATATTTATTCCATTATTTTCTAAATCATTAATTAATTTTTGAATTATTTTAAATGTTACAATCGCATTATATTGATTCATTCTAGTGTCTAGTGTACTTTGATTAAATTTTTTAATAAATGAAATTGGTATAAAGCCATCTTCAATTAGCATATTGTGATCAAAATTATTAACAAGGTTAAATTTATTATCAAATTGTTTTATATCATTAATGTATTTTATTGGAAGAATGTAAGTATCTATCAAATTTAGCTTGCTAGTTATATTGCTATATTTTTTAAAATCGGCATTTTTGTTAAATGTTTTAAGTTCCTGATTTTTTTGTTTATATAAAACATTTATAAAATGACAAATTTCAGCCGGGAATCTATGTTGCATATCTAAAAATTCATAAGACAATGAATTGCCATTCGGCATATTCGTTAATTCTTTTATTTTTTCATTAAAATAAGGATATGCCAATGCATCATTAATTTTATTAACAATATCATTTTGCATTTTTTTATCAACATTATCTGGGCCAAGTTCTTTTTCTATCACTCAATTGTATAATTCTTCTGAAAAATCAACAGTAGGAGGTAATTGATAAGCATCACCGCATAAAATTGATTTACCTGATTGTAAACATCTATTTATTATTTCAAATAAATTTGATTTCGAAGTTTCATCCATGATTGTCAAATCAATTTTATAATCTGTTGTCAAGTCAACAAAATTGCCATTATGTTCAATTTCACTACTTGATGTAGTTGTCAAACCAAATAAGTTAACTAATTCATTATCAAATAAAACATCCACTAATTTTTCATTTCAATAGAAACCTTCATATTGGTCTTTTAAGTCATTAAGTTCAATCGCAATGTTTAACTTGCTTTTTATTTTAGATAAAACTTCAGAATTACAAAAATTATTAGTATTTTTATTCTCCACTTCTTTTATATAGTTAGATATTTTTTCCAGCGAATCTATTCCTAATTTTTTTAGTTCTTTTCCAATTTTTAAATAGTCATATTTTTCTAAAATATCAATAATTTTCCTAGAGTTTTTTTTATCAGAAACACCGCCATCTTCTGACATGAAGAAATGATCTTCTAATGACTCTTCAAATTCTTCGATTTTCTTTCCATCTACTATTATTTTTCTAATAAATAGATTTCAGATTCTCATATTATTTTCTTTAACATCTTTATCAATATCATTGCATAATTCAAGTACTTTATTATTAGTTGAGTTAGCTTGATTCAATAAATTCTCTTCGGATATTAATGCTTTTATATAACGATTAGATAAATTTTCTTTTGAATAAGGATTTATATTATTTGCCCTATTTCCACTTGACACTTTTATTGCAAAAACATTAGGATTTATTGGACTTAATTTAGCAAATCTATCAAAAACATTATCAATAGCCTCATGTGTTGAAGAGGTTAGCATAATATTCTGATTTTTATATTGATAGTAATCAATTAAAGCTGATATCACTTGAGTTTTTCCAGTTCCTGGAGGACCTTGCAATAAGAATAATGCATCAGAAAAAATTGCTTTTTTAAAGGCCAAAGCTTGTTTTTCGTTCAAATTATATTTAGAGATAAAATTATTAATATCATCAACGGCTTTGCTATTTTCATCTATTTTCACCGTTAATGGCTCAATTAATGATGCTAAAAATGAAGGTTCTTTTATATAACCTTTAAATAAATTTTTAATAGAATTATGTGATCTGGTTATTATTGTCTTTTCGCCAATATTAATAGTTGATAATTGATATCTTTTTCAATTATTATTTTTAAAATAGGGTTCTATTTCAATTGATACATCATCTTTGGTTTTAGGGTCTATTTTTATCGATTTTACTCTTTTAACAAGATAGTTTTCATTATCAATTTTGTTTATCAAATTTTGATATTCTTTTTTAAGTAATTTTTGTTTGCTTATTTCTTCATTCTTGGAATTAATTTTCTTATTTAATTCATTTTGTTTATCTATTAATTTATTTTTTTCATTTATATATTCATAAATTATTTTTTCTTTTTCTTTGATTTTACTTTTAATTTCTTCTTTTTCTTTTTCAATAGTTTTAAGACTTTGTTTTTTTATTAAATCATCAGATAATATAGGTGCTTTTTTTCTAATTGAGATTTTATATTCATCGATTAAATTTTGAATATCTCTTATTCTGCCATTATATGTTTTAATATCTTTGTTAAAGTTATCTACGTTGATACTAATTTCTTGAATTTCTTTATTTATAGCATTAATATTTTCATCAATTTTTTCCACATTTTTATCGAAGTTGTAGCTTTTTAAATCTCTTTTTTGTCTATTTTTCAGCTCATTTTTATCTTCTGTTTTTTCTTCGTAAAACTTAAATGTTATTTTAAGCGAATCAAACAAACTTCCCCTTGAATGAATATCTGAAAGATTTCAGTCTTTTTTATGTCCCAAAACATTAAAATTATCTTTTTGAAATAAATATAAATAATTACTATCAAAATTAATAATATTGTCTTTTTCGTTTTGTTTTTTCTCTAAAATAATATCCTTATCTGACAAATTCAAGAAAAATGCAGCGTCAGAATTTTTCATATTGTTATAAAATTCTGAAAATAATCTAAAATATCTCTCAATATCATTCAATTTTAAAGAATCTTCATTTTTCTTAAAAATCGATTTAGTATTTTGCAAAACGCTTTTTATTATTTGTATTGATATTGATTTTGAATTATTACAAGTTGGCGAGTTACATTTGTTATCACTATCACATACAAATTGAATTCCATCAATTTTATTAAGTTTGCTATTAATTTTGCTAATTGCTAAATTATAATTGGAAATATTTATTCTTTGTAACTCGAAATTTATAATTGAGTTCTCAATATTATTCATTTCTCTAGTTATTGTTAACTTGAAAAATAGATTAATAGCGTTGCCATCAACTTCTATACCTTTAATTTTTAAATTTGACAAATCTTTAGTTTGGACTGCAACTAAAAAATTTTCATACTCTTTGTGAGTTAGCTTTTCGTCTTTCGAGATTCTAATAAGTTCGTCATATACGTCATTATCTTCTTTTAAATATACCCTAGAAAGACCACACGTATAAAAATTTAAATTTTCGCCTTCATTAAGAAATTTAAATAGTTTTTTATAATCTAATTTTTCTTTTGTATTTAATTTCTTACTTTCTAATTCTTTTTCTAATTGGTTTAAAATTGTTATTTTTTTGCCGCGAACTTCTCTTTTACCAAAAGTTAATTGAAAATCTTGTTTTCTCAATACGCCGTTAGCATTAATTAATTCTGCATGAGATATATCACATTTATTTAAAATGTTTAATATAAGTTTCATAACGCCCCTTTATATAGTTAAATTATTAGAATTCTTTAATGCTTTTTAATTGTTTAAAATCTTTATCATTAAATAAATAGATTATTGAAAACAACATTTCTATTCGATAGGAAAAAAGCCACTATATTTGTGGCAATATTATTCATTGACTTCCTTTTTTCTTAAATAGATTATAAGAGAGAGAGAGAGAGAATTCTAAAATTCATAGTATTTTAATTATAAATAAAAACTAGTATTCATATAAAAAAATACTAATTATAATCTAAATTTCTAAGTTTTAATATCAACCATAAAAATGAAATTATTTGTTAAAAATAAAAAATAAGCTTAACTTAATATTTAAAATATTTTATTATAGTTTTGAATAACAATTAAGGATAAATACAATCATAAAAATACTAATTAAAAACTCCTATTACTATTTTTTTTATTTTGATAATCAAGAACAAAGATATCAATAATACAAATTAAAAACATTATTAAATTAAATTAACTATATACATGTTAAAAGTTTAATTTTATTTTATATAACTTATGTTCTTAATTCTTCTGCTTGCTTTGAAATTATTTCTGTATCTTGAATATATATTTTTTCTTTGATAATATATGACTTAACAAACAATGATGTCTTATTAAAGTTATTTTTAAAGTCTTTTAATCACAAATTATAATCATTAGATGGAAAAGGAATAAAAACCGGAAATGTATAAAATTTATCAACATTATTGAATTTACTAATAAAATGTTCAACAAAAGCTTCGGGGCTTAATGATAATTTATGATTACTTGGAAAAAATAACGCCGCTAGCATGGCAATTGATTGACACCATATCCCTTATACATTTATCATAATCATTCAATACATCACTAAAAGAACCATTTTTAAAATAATATTACTTCATGCCTCTTTGAATTTTGCATCTAAAATCATGAAAGGTTTTTGCTTATTATCATTGCTAAAAAACATAATCAGGCAATGTTGTCTGTTTGAATATTCTATCTCCACTGTAATCTATAATTTTAATTTTATATTGAGAAAAAAGAGTATATTCATCAGATTTTAAAAATTCTTCTAAATAAATCTCTCATAAAGTCGGAATGTAAAACAAAATACCTTTTGCTTTATTTAAATTTACTCCATTAAAAACAGATATAGCTTCATTTCTTAAAATTTTTAAACCGTTAAATCGCAACAAAAACGAGCCGCCTAACATATATAGTAAAATGTTATAGGTGGTCTTATTATGCATGAAATAGAATTAAACTATTTTCAATTAAATAGAAAACAAAAATTAGATGTTATAACTACATATTCCAATTTAACAAATAAGCGATTATCCTTAAAGGCAAAATGTTCAATATCAATCATAAAAAGATTAAAACAAAAATTAAGAAATGCTAAATTATGCAAAAAAGAAGTTAACTTAGCACATGGCAATCAATGAGGCGATAGAAAAAAGATTTACAGTAATGATTTAATTATCAATTATGAAAAAATATGAAAGCAAAAAATAATTGTTGGAACAAAAATAGTTCTTGTAATTCATATTTGTCTTAGCGTTTATTTTATGAAAGAATAACTAATGTAAAAATATCATATAGCCAATTAATAAAAAAACTTACACAAAGCGGATTTCTAAGTGCTTTTGCTCATAAAAATACAATAAAAAGAAAAAAACTTTTGTCAAAAAATATATACCTTATAAACCAAATATTTTGCCTAAAGAAAAGATTGCAAAACCAACCATAATCTCAAAAAGAA
>NZ_JBSQBA010000002.1:0-96664 GCF_053851655.1 Mycoplasma sp. 327 | reverse complement strand
CGCCGATGATTAATGTGTTATCTTTGCTTTTGTTTTCATCTAAAACAAAGCTAAGTTTTTCATCTTTTTCTAATAGCGCAACTGTTTGTCAATCACTTTCAGGCGCCACATCAAATCTAAAACCCGTTTTAATTCTTTGTGCAACAAATTGGAAAACATATTGTAGTTGTTTTTCGTCTTCTGGAAATTTTTCTAAAATTTTTATTGCCAGTCTTTTTTGGTCTGTGTTCAACTCTTTTGAAGAAATATCATCAATTTTCTGAATGTAATTTTTTAATAAACTCATTTAATATCCCCTTATAGCTTATGATATTTAATTAATTTTACTAAATAAGAGAAATCAAAATAGATTAAAAGACAGTTTTTATTGAACAATTTAATCAATAGTTCTTTTTTATACAATCTTGTTTTCATAAATTAATAATATTTCTCTTATTAGATCTAATTTATTATAAAAATACATGGAACGGAAGTTAAATAATGTTTTCTTATATATATTTTTTATTTATATTTATATTTGCAAAATCTATATAAAGATTTTAAAATTTCAATATGAAATGTTTTTATGCAAAAACGCACTTTTTCTTATATCATGATTTAATTTAAATTAAGACATTATTCTACAGGTATCTTATTTAATAAATTATAAGAGCTATAAATATCAATACATCAAAAAATCAAAATAAATTGACATCTAATAAATACTGCTTCATAACTACTTCTTTAAATAAAACATTTTATCAACTATAATGTATTTAATAATATTAAATTATTTAAATAATGAGAAATATTATGATTAGATGAGTCATATTTACAATATTAAAATTAAACCTGTATATGATTACATTGTGGAGATATAATGAACCCTAAAAGCATTAAAGAAAATATTCTTGAGCATTGAATAATGATTGAAAAACTTAGCGAAGGTAATTGAAATAAAAAAGATTATTGCGAGATTAAACTAGATAAACAAAACGATAATTATTATGACTATTTTAATACGATTTTAAAACAAGAAACTAAGCAAAAAAAGGAAAAATATTTAGTTTTTATTTTTAACACATTTAATTCAAAAGAACTAATTGATCTTCTAAACAAAAAACATAATACTAAAATTAATGATGATGAATTAGAATCAATAGGAAATAATAAATTCAGTTTTGCTATACGTTTTAATAATAATCTTGAAATAGAAAAACAATCCACTTTCTATACTTGAAGTGCATATATTAGAGAGACCAAGAGTGATTTAGAATTTAATTCTATGTCTAAATTTAAAGAAAAAGAACATGAACTTTCAGATGATATTGAAAATATATTTAAAAAGAAAGAAACCGAAGATTTAAAAGCATTTTTTAATAAAGCATTTCAAAAATTAATACAAAATTACAATATTGATGTTAATCTTTCCAGATATAAAATAGTAAATGATGATGAAGATGATACTTTATTGCATTCATTTTTTATTGATGACTTAGTAGAAGCTAAAGGAATATCAACACAAAATCTAGACAAATATTTATCATCATCAAAAGAAGAAAATAGCAATGAATTAATAAAAATAAATTTAGATAATAAACAAGCTGATGGTATTAAACAAATCAAAGAAATTTTAGATCCCAAGAATTATCCATGTTCAAGATTTCCAAGCAATGTAGAATATGCGCTTTCATTAATGCAACAAATTGCAGTAAATCTATCGACAAGTAAAAACTATGAAAATATTAAAATGAAAAGTGTAAATGGACCTCCAGGAACAGGAAAAACAACCCTACTAAAGGATATATTTGCTGAGCTAATTACTCAACAATCTCTCGAAATATGCAAGCTAGATTCAAAGATAATTAAGGATGTTTTTTATAAAGAAATTAAAATTTTGCCTACACAAATTGCAAATAAGAGCATTTTAATAGCAAGTTCAAATAATGGGGCTGTGCAAAATATAGTAAACGAATTGCCTCTATTGGAAAATGTTGACAAAGATCTAGCAAATGAGATAAAGAATGCTGATTATTTTTACAAAACTGCTAATGCAATAACTGAAGAAAAAGATAATAATGAAGGTATTTCCAATAAGCATAAAATCTCAAAAGAAAAATGAGGTCTTTTTTCATTGGAAGGCGGCAAAAAGAAGAATATTATAGAAATAATAAAAGCTGTCGAAAATATCATAAAAGAAATATACCAGCAAGAAAATAACAATTCAAATGTATATCAAGATTTTTTAAATTTATATAATGACATTAAAAAAGCACAAAATGATATACAAATGCACATAAACCTTTTAGCTAAAATAGAATTAGAAATACAAGCTTTAATTGACGATTTCATGAAGGATAAACCTAGCGATAAATTTGAAAATAGAAATCTTAATATAGAATCAATTAAAAACGCAATTAATGAAAGCCAAAAAGAGATAATAAATTTAATAAATAATAACCATAATGAATTAAAAAATATAAACAAATCTATCGAAAATTTAAAACTGCAAAAACCAAGCTGAATAAGTAAATTATTTAAAACAAAGAAATACAAAGAATTTAATGAAAAATTAAACTCCTATTTAAACCAACGCATTAAAATATGCAACTCACTATTATCTCTCAAATCTAAAAAGAATAACATAGGCAAAAAAATCGATAGTATCAACAGAATGCTAGATCAAAAAAATAAAATCGAAGATTTTTTTATTAATAAGAAAATTAATAAATTTAATGCAATTAATGACAACAATGTATTTCAAAAAAGTAACCCATGATTTAACAAGAATTTTAGAATCAAACAATCAAAATTGTTTATTTTGGCGCTAAAAGTCAGAAGACAATTTTTATATGAAAACAGGGAGGCTTTAAAAAGCGCTGTCAAAATATGAAATAATAAAATCAAAGGAAAAACTATTGATAAATGCGAGTGTTTAGTGGAAGCATGAAATTGAATTAATATGGCTGTACCCGCAATTAGTTCAACCTTTGCAAGCATAAGGACAATGTATAAGAATTTTCCAAAAGAATCAATGGGATTTTTGTTTATAGATGAGGCGGGCCAAGCGGTTCCACAAGCGGCGGTAGGTGCAATTTTTAGAACGAAGAATATTATTGCTGTTGGTGATCCATCGCAAATTGAACCAGTTTCAGTATTAGACCAAAATACTTTAAAATGAATAAAAGAAAAATATAAATTGCCTTATGGTCTTAATAGCTCGGTGCAAGAAATTGTTGATAATCATAGCAAATATGGATTTTATAAGAGAAACGGAGATTGGATTGGCATACCTCTTTGAGTACATAGAAGATGTCTAAGTCCAATGTTTGATATTTCAAACGAAATTTCCTATGAAGGAAATATGGTCCAAGGAAAAGAAAACGGTAAACAAAAAAGCTACAATGGATTTTGACTTCATGTTAAGGGAAAGGCCATAAACAAACATTATGTAAAAGAACAATGTCAAGTTTTAAAAAAATATTTATTTAAAATAAAAAACCGTGATGCAAATTTAAAAGATGTCTTTATTATTTCTCCTTTTAAAGCAATAGTAAATGAACTTAAGAGAAATCTCAATGATTTAATTAATAAAAGTAATATAGGAACAGTACATACTTTCCAAGGAAAAGAAGCTAAAATTGTTTTTTTAGTGCTAGGTTGCGATAAAGATAGTATAAATTCTGCTCAATGAGCTGTTGGCAGCAATAATCCAAATATTATGAACGTAGCAGTAACACGTGCAAAAGAGGAGTTTTATATAATTGGTGACAAGGAAGTATATGAATCACTCAATAGTGATGTAATTAAAACTTGCTTAAAACACCTAGAAATTGTAAATGAGCAATAAAAAATTATATGAATATTGAGTTTATTTATATATGTTTTAAATGCCGAATCAAGTTATTTAAGAACCGATATTTTTCCTAGGTTTTAATATAAGGATATTGTAAAAAAGAATCTAGTTATTTTTAATTTTCATAAAGAGCCCAAAAGGAATAATTTACAAATATACAAAAGATAGTCAAACACCTCTAATAAAAGCCCAACTAATCAATTTAGTTTTAGCAATGTTGAAGCACTAATTAAAAAATCTAAATTAAATGTAATAGAAACAACAAAGGAAAAGCTAAAAATTTTTACAAAAAATAATAACCAAAAAGTAGAAAACACTTTAACAGACTCGATGGAAAATAAAAACGATTTGTATACAAGCAAGTGTATGGTGATGAATCAATTGATAATTTGCTTAAAAACATAGTATTTGAAATTCGTATGATGATTTAAAAAAATGCAATTAAAAAATTAAATAAAAAATCATAAATCTATTTTAATTTAAGGTGGATTTATGATTTTTTAATCTTAAAATTGGGAAAATAAAAATGAATTAAATAATTTTGATTTATATTAGAGACATTTTTGCAATAAATATATTTTTATTAGATCAAGGTCGTAAATTAGAATAATACTAAGTAGTAAAAAGTACCTTTATAAATGCCTTGGCTTTGTCTAAAATTTTGGTAATAATTAGAGTATCAATCATGAAATTTTGCCAAAACAAAAAAAAAAAAAAAAATACTATAAAATATGCTTTATAAACTCAATTAAACATAAGGAGAAAAATGAAAAAAAGCAAATTACTTTTTCTAGGATTTTTACCTGTTTTGGCAACACCAGTTATAGCTCTATCATGTGCAAATCCTGCTAAACCGGAAAAACCAGATAAACCAGAAAAACCAGCTGAACCAATGAAACCAAAAAACCCAGAAACAAAAACCCCTCAACAAAAAACACCTGATAAAGAAAGTGATACTGATCAATCAATGCAAGGCGATTCAGAGAATGATAAGCCAATTAAACCAGAAATGGAAACACCTGAATCAATTCAATTTAACAAAGACAAACAAGCAGTAATGCTTTTCGCTGAAAAAATTTCTAAGGTTGATATTTCAAAAGATAACTTTATTGGTGAACTTAAAAAAGAAGGGGCTGAGGCATTTAAAAAACTTGGCAAAAGTGATTATTATTTCAAAAATGTTTTAACAAAAGCATTTTCATTATTAATTAATCTTGACGATATCATTAAAAAAGATAAAAATCCAAATGTAATTATTCAATTATTAGGTGAAATTGAAAACATTTTTACAAAAAGCTTATTCAAAGGGCAAATTGATCCTCAACTTAAAAAAGAACTTAACAAGAATGTTAATTTAGGTGTTGAATTGAATAAACTTAATGTTAATTCAGATAAAAAATCAATAGAAGAATTTCAAAAATTACTTGAAGATGAAAAAAAATTAAATGAACTTCTGAAAAAATTTGATATTAAAGAATTTAATTACAAAGATGAAAAACTTAATGATGCGCTTGAAAAAACTAAACTTTTACAGATAGATAGTATTCCACCACAAGCAAAAATTCAATTATTAGGAGAAATTAGTAAGCTATTAACAAAGACAGCAAGTGATTTACTTTTCCCTAAGGGTGAAAATTTAAAATTCGAAGAAAAAACACAACAAGAAAAACAAATTGAAAACGTTAAAACTATTGTTTCTATGGTTAAAAATCTAAATATAGAAGCAAATGAATCTAGTTTTTCAAACCTTAAGAAAATGCTTACAGAATACAAAGAAAATTACAAGAAAGATAATGATAAACTTTCTAAATATGGTCTTGGGGGAAACTCATATAATGAAAAATCAATTGACGAAGCAATAAAAACAACTGATGAGCTAATTGAACTTTCAAAAATGAATAATTCAAAAGATGGTAATAATAAAAAGGATCCAAATCTAAAAATTCAGTTGTTGGATCATTTAGTTAGATTATTAATGCCAAGTAGTGCTGACTTTTTACAAAACTAAAGCCTTAGTAATTTTGTAAAGGTTATTATAAAGGTATCCAAATGTGGATACTTTTTTTATAAATTTAGTTAGAAAAGCATAAAAATTTCTAAAAAATTACTAATATAGAATTCTTATTGTGCTTCTATTATGTCGATATTATTTATTTTGATTAAATTTTAAGATAAATATAATGAGTTTATTTTTATAAAATAAGTTATTTGCTATAATTTCTAGGTGCAATGTAAAATTGCCTAAAATGTGGAAGAATTTATTAATTCGTTTGAACCACAATTATCGAAAGGATTTTTTAAAAATGGCAAAGGAAATAGTAAAAAAAGCTAAATTACAATTTTTAGCTGGACAAGCCAAACCAGGCCCTGCACTAGCAGGTGTTGGTATTAACATGCCTGAATTTACTAAGGCTTTTAACGACCAAACAAGAGACAGAGGTTCGGAACCGGTTCCTGTATTAATTACAGTTTATAAGGATAAATCATTTATTTTTAAATTATTTACTTCACCAACATCATATAAATTGATTCAAGCTTCAAAAATTAAAAAAGGTAGTGGAGTTCCAAACAAAGAAAAAGTTGGTTCAATTACTTTGGAACAATTAAAAGAAATAGCGGAATATAAAATGCCAGATATGAATGCAATAACTCTAGAAGGCGCTATGCATCAGGTTGCTGGAACTGCTAAAAATATGGGTATTACAGTTGAAGGTTATGAAGAATGACTAAAAGGAAGTGCTAACTAATGGCTAAGAGAGTTACAAAGAACGCTAAAGTTTTAAAAACATTAGTTAACAAAAAAGATATTTACCCTTTAGCAGATGCAATTGAATTAGCTAAGAAAGCTTCATTTGCAAAATTTGACGAATCATTAGATATTGCTATTAAATTAAATTTAGACACAAGAAAATCAGACCAACAACTACGCGGAGCTGTAGTGCTACCAAATGGTACTGGTAAAAGCATTAAAGTTTTAGTGGCTACTGATGAAGTTTCGGCGCAAAAAGCAGCATTAGAGGCTGGGGCAGACTTCGTTTATTCATCTTCAGAACTACCAGAAATTTTAAATCAAGATAAATATGAATTTGATGTGATTGTTGCCGATCCAAAAATGATGCTTGTTTTAGGAAAATATGGTAAAAAGCTTGGTCCAAAAGGTTTAATGCCAAACCCAAAGACAGGAACAGTTACAACAAATCCAGTTAAAGCTGTTGAAGAATTGAAAAAAGGTAAAGCAAATTACCGTGCCGATAAGGGTGGAATTATCCATGCCTCGGTTGGTAAAAAATCAATGCCTACTGAATTGTTGGCTCAAAATGCTGAAACCATAATTCAAACAGTTAAGAGATTAAAACCACAAACTGTTAAGGGAACATATGTTTTAAACATTGTAGTTTCTACTTCAATGGGTGCTGCTGTTAAAGTGAAAATCGATTAATTTGTTTTAAAAAAACTTAGCTTTTTGGCTAAGTTTTTTTAAAACAAAAATAATAAAATTATACCAAACCCATAACAATTGGGGATTAGGTCTAATTTTATTTTGATATATTATTTTAAATTATAAAATGTTTCTCTTCCTTTAAACTTAGCTCTATTACCTAGCTCATCTTCGATTTTTATTAATCTGTTATACTTAGCGATTCTATCAGTTCTTGACATTGAACCAGTTTTTATTTCTCCGGTGCTAAATGCTACTGATAAATCAGCGATAAATGTATCTTCTGTTTCGCCAGAACGGTGTGAGATCACAGGAACTAAATTAGCTTCTTGAGACATCTTGATTGCTTTGATTGTCTCTGTTAATGAACCAATTTGGTTAATCTTAATTAATGAAGCATTAATTGCTTTTTTAGTAATAGCTTCCTTTATATATTGAGGATTTGTTACAATTAAGTCGTCCCCTACTAACTGAACCTTTTCACCATACTTCTCATTCATTGCAATAAAACCGTCCCAATCATCTTCATGGTGTGAATCTTCAATTGAAATGATAGGGTATTTATTAATCAATTTACCAAAGTAATTCACAAGTTCTTTAGTTGTAAATTCGTATTTATTTTTAGCATATTTTTCAAAACCAGCTCTTTTATCTAATAATGCCTTCTTAAATTTCTTAAATACATACTTCTTCGTCTCTGAATCATATAGTTCCGAACATGCAGCATCCAAGCAAATTGCAATCGAATTTACGCCTTCTGTTGCAGGATTAAAACCAGCATCCTTAATTGCTTTAACAAGAAAATCAAGTGCTTCTTCATGGGTATGTAAATTAGGTGCAAAACCACCTTCATCACCCACTTGTGTTCCGTGTCCTGCCTTCTTAAGTAATTTAGCTAATGTATGAAATACTTTATTTGCCATTTGCAGAGAGTGTTTAAATGATTTAGCCCCTACTGGCATAATCATGAATTCTTGAAAATCAATGGTATTTGAAGCGTGTTCACCACCGTTAATAACATTTAACATCGGCACCGGCAAAGTAAATGAACTTGCACTAATTTGTTTTAAAGAAGCCAGATATTCATATAATGGCTTTTTAGCTTCGATTGCAGCTGCTTTTGCGCATGCTAGAGATACAGCTAAAATTGCATTGGCACCAAATTTTGATTTTGTTGGAGTACCATCAGCATCAATCATAATATTATCAATCAACTCTTGATTTTTGACATCATGCCCAATTAATAAACTAGCTATTTCATTATTTATATGATCGCAAGCACTTTGAACACCCTTTCCACCAAATCAATTATCTTCATATTTTGTTCCTTTATCACGTAGTTCTAAAGCTTCCTTTGATCCAGTTGATGCGCCCGATGGCACTAGAGCTTCAGCGAAAGCTTTTTTAGTGGTTATCTCAACCTTAACTGTTGGATTCCCTCTACTATCTAAAACTTCATATGCATATATTTTCTTAATTTTAGACATTCCTATTCTCCTTAAAAATTCTTTAAAAATAAAATTAATTTTCGTCATCTAATAACGTTAATTTTTTTATATATAAATTATAGAATTATTTATTAATTTAGAAGCAACATTATTTATTTTAATAATGTTAATAGTGTAAAATTTTATATTATGGATTTAATAGAAAAAGAATTTAATGATTTCATTGATAAAATAACAGAAATAAGATATGACGACCCGCTCAAAGCAATTTATCTCTTAGATAATTCGAGAAATAAATTTGTTATTGATGCAATGCAAAAAGAAATTGATGCTTTCAGAAATACTATATTATTTCAGATTAAAAAAAACAATTTAAAAACAAAAACCAATTTAGATACTTTATCACTAATTAATTCATTAAAAAACAAAAAAATGGATTATATTTTTATGCTTAACTATAATGAATTAAAAAACCGAGATATAAATGAATATCTATCTGAATTTCAATTCTTTTTTAATGGAGATGGTTTTGACAACGGAGGATTTCAAACGCTAATATATGATTTATTGCAAACAAAGAATGTTGATTACAATTACAAAGTTAATAATATAATAATTAATCCTAAAATAGATGGTTCATTTTTAAAAAATGAGGCAATTGCTAAACTGGAAAAAGAAATATTAACAATTTACAGCAATGATGTAGCAAAAAGCAAAATCGCCAGACAAGTATTCAGTGCATATTTATTCAAAAATTGAATTAATATTTTAAAAAATAAAACTATTAGCGAATATGAAGAAATAATCAACGTTACTAAGGTTTTATTTGGCGAAAGTGATGAAAATTCACTATCAGATAATGAAAAATCATTATATTCATTATTTAAATAAATAATGTTATAATAATAACAATATTTTTTATTCAAGGAGAACAAAAAAATGTCAAGAAAATTCAATGAGGAAAATACCGAATTAATTATCGATTATACCATTAATGGCGAGGAGTGAACCAAGGCCTATGAAAAAGCTCAAAAATCATTAGCTAATGATGTTACAATTCCTGGATTTCGAAAAGGTAAAGCCCCTTTAAAAGAAGCTCTAAAAAGAGTTGATCCATTTAAAATTTTTAATAAAGTAATTCATGATAAATTTGATGATGTTTATAAAAATCATATAATTACCCAAATTAAAGACGAAGATAAAATTATTAATGATTATCACCCTAGTTTTGATGTTAGTGATTATTCTGACCAAGGTGCCACATATGTATTTAGATTCCCTCTATTTCCTAATGTAAATTTAGGTGAATATAAGAAACTTAATACTAAGTTAAACATTGCAAACATTGATAAAAAGATGATTGAAGGTACCAAAGAAACAATTCTAAAAAATTACGCTGTTTCCATTGAATCTAATGAACCAATAAAAATGGGTGATAGTGTAAATTTTGATTTTACTGGTTACATTAATGGGGAAAAATTTGAAGGCGGAGAAGCTGAAAAATTTGACATAGTAATAGGATCAAATCAATTCATTCCTGGCTTCGAAGAACAAATGGTCAATCTAAATCGTGGTGAATCAAAAGATATAAATCTTAAATTCCCTGAAACATATCATGCAAAAGAATTGGCTGGAAAAGATGTAGTCTTTAAAGTAAAAATTAATTCAGTTAAAACAAATAATTACCCAGAGGTAAATGATCAATTCTTAAAAGAAGCAAAAATAAATCCATTAGTAAACACTATCGAACAATTTAATGAATATGTTGAATTTGAAGCAACAAAAGCAGTTTTACAAGTAGCTTCGCAAACCTACACAGATGAAGCAATCAACGAAATCATCAAAAACTCTTCAATAACAATTTCTAACATAATTATTAATGAAGAAGCTGAAAAATATTATAAAAGTTTTATTCAACAGCTAAAACAAAAGGGGATTAGCGAAAGAGATTATTTTGAATTCACAAAAACCAATAAAGAGGATGTTCTAAAAACATATCAAGATGAAGCCTTTAAAAATCTTTTTAAATCATTTGTTTTAGGAAAAATTGTAGATGAGGAAAATCTACAAATCACTGATGAAGAATATGAAAATAAGGTTAATGAAATAGCTAAATCATATAATTTAAAACCAGAACAAATAAAAACCTTCGTTTCAAAGAAATCATTGGAACAAAATGAACTACCACATAAAATTTTTACTCTACTAGTTCAATTTAGCGATTCTGAAAATTATGAAAAATATAGAAAATTAGAAGAAAATATAAAACAATATGAAAAGAATGTTGAACAAGCTATTGTTAAAATGGTACAATCAAAACCTAAGGACAATGATAAAGAATCGACAACTAAGGCTGACAAGGCTGAAAAATAGATAAACGCAAAAATAAAAATGCAAGATTAAATTCTTGCATTTTATAATTTCTTTTAATTATTCAGCAATGAGTGTATGCTTTGTGTATCAAGCAACAACCCTTTGTGGCAAGATAAAGAAAGTATAAAAACCAAATGTTACAATACTTAATAGTCATCATTTAATAAATGAATCAAATAATTTGTCCACCTCTTCCATCAGATTTCAATCTTCTAGCGCTTATAATGGTGTGGTTTGCAATAAATTTTTGTCTTGCACAATAAACTCATGGTATAGCAATTCCTAATGTAAAAACAAGTGATAAAATAATTCCTCAACGGAATAAAACTGTAAAAAATCAATGTTTTAATGCTGAAACCTCATATATTGAAGAAGACTCATTTTTGTTTGTTTTTTCCTTTATTTAATTACAATTAAATAATGCTTTTTTTAATTGTGCCTATATAAGGCAGCTGTCTCATTTTTTCTTCTCAATCAAAACCAAAACCCACAACAAAGTCTTCTTTTTGAATAATAAAACCATAATTATCAGGCTCAAATTCCACAATTCTACCACTAGGTTTATTTAATAAAGTAAGGACCTTAAGACTCTTAGGATTTCTAGATTTCAAAATTGACACAACCTTAGTCATAGTTTTTGCTGTATCGACAATATCTTCAACTATTAACACATCACGACCCTCGATATTATTAACAAGATCAAGAATTATCTTAACATTTCCTGATGGTTTGTCTTTCCCATCATATGAACTAGTTATCATAAAATCCGTAATAAAATCTATGTTAATTGTTTTTATCAATTGAGCATAAAACGGTAAGCATCCTTTTAATAAACCGACAAGAATTAAGTTATTTGAATTTTTATATGTTTCATTAACTCAATTGCTTAGTTCAATTATTTTTGATTCCAATTGTTCTTGGTTGAAAAGAACTTTTTCTATTCGTGGATCAATTGTCTTAACTGCCATTGTTTTTCCTCTTCATCAATAATTTTTACTACTTGCTTATATACCTCATCCTCAGATAAATTGTTTGTATCGATAATTTTGTAATTAAGTTGAAAATCATCAGCAAGTTCTCTAAAAATTTTATAATAATTTTCATGCAAGTTCTTGAAATAATCGTAATTAAGATCTCAATTATCTATTTCAATAGCTCTCCCTCGCTCAAAAATTCTTTTCTTAAAAGTATCAAAACTAATATCAAGAAATATTACTAAGTCCGGTAATTCGCTTTTTGTAATTAACTTAGAAAATAAGGCTTTGAAGCCATCAAAATATTTAGGTTCCTTTTTGCTAAGAATTAACTTAGCAAAAATATAATGTTCAATAGAAAATCTATCCAAAAACAAATGCCGATCTATATCGGGTTTATCTTGCAATTTATTATAAATTTCCATAAATTTTGCTGAATGGTTTTCAATAATAAAACTTTGAAAACTAATAGTTAAATTTTGTTTCTTCTCATATAATCACTTTAAAAAAGTATTGAATACCTCATCATTTTCTTCAAATTCATTCAGTAGTAAAGAATTTTTATAATGATTAGCTAATTTGGAAGAAAGCGAACTTTTTCCCGCAGCAATCATTCCACTTATTCCTATTATCATAAAGACCCCCTAAATAAGAAAACTAAAAATATTTAAATTATTTTACTAAATGTTGTAATCAAAAAATAGTAAAAAAATAAAAAATAGCAATTTGTGTAATATGCTATTTTTTTATAAAAAAACAGTTAATAATTATATTAAAAAACATATAAAGTTAATTATAAATCTATCAATATTTTTGATAAAAAATTTAAATCGTTTTGTATATCATATGCCTTAACCAAATTAAGCATTAAAGCAATGATAGTCATGGGTCCAACACCGCCAGGTACTGGAGTTAAATATGATATTTTGTTATTTATCTTAGAAATATCAATATCACCGACAATTAAACCATTTATTCGATGTATTCCTACATCAATAAGGACAACATTATCCTTTAATTTTATTCCGTCCAGGCAGCCACGGCAGCCAGTTGCTACAACAACTAAATCATTCAATAATAAATCGTCCTTCGGAGTATTAATATCATATCTTCTTACATGAGACCCATTTTGCTCAAAATAATCAGCAAGCGGCTTTCCAACTATCTTGCTTTGACCGACAACGGCAATATTCATATTATTAAAATTAATTTGATATTTTTTTAATAATATAACAACACCAAGAGCTGTAGCAGGGAGAAATGAATTAAAATTAGTTAGAAAATTTGCTTCTTGATTCCATTGTGTCAAACCATCAATGTCCTTAGTTATATTAATGCAATTAAGTAACTCTTGTAGATTTTTGACTTTATCCGTTTGCAAAGGAAGCTGAACTAAAAAACCGGTTGTTTCTTTGTTCAGAATATCAATATTATGCTTTATTTCTTCTTCTGATACGTTTCTATTTAATTTTATTAATTTTGTTTTAAACCCAAGGAAATGAGCAATATTTAATTTATGCTTTATATATATATTAGATTCCTCAAGATCACCAACCTGTAATATACCTAAAATTGGCATTTTATCTTCTGCCATGTTTTCAAATTGCTTTTTTATTTTAGTTTGTATTTCTTCCTTAGTTTTTTTACCATCTAAAATATTGTACATTTTTATACTTTTCTAAATGCACCAGTCTTACTTTGCACATTAATTGACGTTGTATCCTTCAATGATTTTGCATAATCCATAGCTTCTTTTTGCGTTTTAAAAACTCTCAAAGCTCTTTGTCCTTTCGGATTTTTTACTGCCCATCCATCAGGATGATTTACGACTAATCTCACTGCCATTATTTTTCCCCTTTTATTTTAAAATTTACAATAAAAATACTTTATATATTATAAAATCATACATTATTTTTTAATTAAAAATAAGCTATTTTATTTAAAAAAAATAAAAAAACTTTTTTGTTATTAATATATTTTTTTATCAAAAAACCGGATTAAATTATTTTCTAAACTTTCCATCAAAAAAAGCAATAAAATAGGTTTTTACGATAATTGTAAAATTTAACTTAATAATTCAGCAAGATTACAATTGTTATTTTGAAATAAAGCCACCACAAATTAATAATTTCATAAATTTATTTATTTGCTAAATACCTTAATATTTTAAAATTTGCTATTTCCCAAAATTTTAAAAGGCCATTTCTTTCGATATCTTTTGAGTTTTTTTGTAAATTGAAAAAATAAATTTTAAGGAGTTTTTTTAATAATGGTGACTCTTTAACTTTCTACATCTATCATTTTACTTGACGTTGGTATATCGGTGATTCCTCTTATTTAGTTATTAATATTGCTATTTGTCTAATAAAAATTTTTACTATAATTTTTATCTAATTATTTTTATAATTGATTCTTAACATAAACAAAAAAACATGATGCCAAGGCATCATGCTAGTGTATTTACATTTGGTGGAGATGCGGGGAATTGAACCCCGGTCCATACATTGTAATATTTCAATATCTACAGTTTATTCTATTTTTATGCTAAACCAGTTTTAATTAAAATAGAAAAAAATTAAAAGGGTGTCAGTTTATTTGAGTCATTCAGCCCTTAACTGAAACAGTACTGAATCAAGCCCAAGACAACAAAATTCTTAAATGCGGGCCACATTATAAGATTTTGACCAGATTTTAATTAAGCAAATACTGGATTTAATTGACGATTCATAACGTTTGTCATGAAGTAGTCTTTTTCTTTTTTGTTTTCTAAGTTTGCATTTAAAAAGCCTAGAAGTATTATGGTTTACAAGACCACTGCAATTGAAATACGTAAATATTTGTCGAAGCCATTACATCCCCGTTAATATATTTTTCTAAGGTTTCTTTTTAGCTCTTCTTGTTTAATTTTTTCACGTTTATCGTATTTTTTTAATCTTTTAGCCAAAGCAATTTCAACTTTTATATAATTGTTCACTCAATAAATCGAAAGGGGAACCATTATTAAGCCTAATCTATCAATTAAATTACTTATTCTCAAAATTTCTTTTTTATGCATCAATAATTTTCTTGATCTATCCAATTCGCCCTTAACTAGCATATATTGAGAAATATACAAATTATTAATCCAAACCTCATTTTTGTTGCTAATAGAGCAAAAGGCATTATCTATTTTTGCATTTTGTGCCCTCAAACTTTTTACCTCTCAACCAAGTAATGAAATTCCTGCCTCATAAGTACTATGAATCTCATAATCAAATTTAGCAAATTTATTTTTTATAATTAACTTTGGCATAAATAATATTATAAGATCAAAAAAAGAAATATTAACACAAAGACGCATTAATATTTCCCTTTTCTCTTTCAATCCCAATAATTTTTATTTTATAATTATGGCCAACCTTGAATAAAAGGCGGTCGCCTTTAGCTTCATAATTGGAAATTTTTATAACATTATCATCCAAATCTTCAAATCTTATTAAAACACTTGTTTGATATTCGTTAATATTAAAAAATACTCCAAATTTTTCAATAGAAACGGCCGTAGAAACAAATGTCTTATTGATTAGTGATTCAAAATATTCGGCTTTTCTAATATCAACAATGTCTCTTTCAACAGTCATTGCTGTTCTTTCACTTTCAGAATTCATAAGCGCAATTTGCTCAATTTTACTAGATTCCTCCGCAAATTGTTCATCGCTAATTTTTTTACGAGCAAACAAATATTTCTTAATTAAACGATGCAATAATAGATCAGGATATCTTCTTATTGGTGAGGTAAAATGTGAATAATATTTAGAAGCAAGACCAAAATGACCGATATTTTTAGATGAATATACTGCTTTTTGCATTGTTCTAAGAAAAGCATTTTTTATATAATCATCCAATCCTTTTTCTTTTAGTTTATTTACCATTTTTGAAAAACTTAATGGGTTTCCATCAAAAGGTACCAATATATTATTTAAATGTGCAAATTTAATAAGTTCTTGAAGCTCAAAAAGCTTATCATCAGATGGTTTATCATGAACACGATATATTGAAGGAATATGGTTTTCAAACATCATTTCCGCTATTGTTTCATTTACTCTAACCATAAAATCTTCAATCATATTTTCACTTTCGCCGTCCTCTCTTATTTTGATGTCTACTACCTTATTATTTTCTATAATTAACTTTGGTTCCTTAATTTCAAAATTAACATAACCTTCTTTGATCTTATATTGTCGAATAATTTTTGATATTCTTTGCGAATCATCCATTAATTTTTTTAATTCTAGTGATACATTTATCTTTTTATTAAAATAATCATTCACTTCATTATAAGTTAGGCGATAATTAGAATTAATTACACTTTCATAAATATCTTTTTTAACATTATTACCTTCTTTATCTATTTCTAACTCAAGTGTAATAGTACATCTATCGACATTAGGGTTTAATGAACAAATTCCATTAGATAATTCATAAGGTAACATAGGTATAACCTCACCTGGCAAATAAATTGATGTACCCCGAAGCAATGCCTCACTATCAATTTTGCTTCCTTCTTTTACATAATAAGAAACATCCGCAATATGAATATAAAGTTTTGTATTACCATTAGGTAACACAAAACATGATATCGCATCATCAAAATCCTTTGTATCTAGACCATCAATAGTAACAGTTAATAAACTGCGTAAATCTTTTCGTTGTTTAATTTCATGATCACTAACAGATGTAGGCATATTGGAAGCTTCTAGAAGAACACTATCATTGAATTTCTGGCTAACTTCATTTTCTGCGAGAATTTTAGCAAATGGAAATTCAAAAGAATTAATATTTGTAATAATTCTATTAAACTTAATAGCAATATTTTTTTCATTTGGTTCTAAAACAAAAACCTCAACAACATCATCTCTATTTATATTTTTAGGTATATTCATTAAATTAAAAATCTCAAACTTTCCTTTATCTCGATCATTTGATGCTTCGAAATAAATCTTCCCATTATGCGATCTTAAGAAATTTCCTATCAAAATATTTTTTTTATGTTTTAATAGTTTTGTAATTTTTGCCTTATATAACAATTCATTTTGATCGTTATAATAATAGAAAATTTTGGCCTCTATTAAATCGCCATCAAGTAGATTTCTTGTTTCAAATGGAAATAAAATTGCAGATTTTTTCTTCGATTCATCATTAGCGTCAATAAAATCAATAAAACCTAATCTTTTATTAGTTATTGCAACAATATCTTCGACCATTGTAAGATAAAAAATAGGAATATAGGAACCATCCCTCTTGTATTCGATTTTTTCGTTTTCTTCCAATTTTTTAAGTATTAATGATAAATCAGTATTTAATGATGGATGTATGTTTAATTTCTTTACAATTTCCAAAAAACTTAAACCTTGTGGATGAGATTGAATGAATTTTAATATCTCAACTGAGTCTAATTTTTTAACATTTTTAAAAAATTTATTGTTCATTATATGTAAGTTTTAACCTTGCTGTCAAACAACGCGCAAAATAATTGCAAATATAAACATTAAAATGCCTAAGGAAATCATCGACCATTTAAGAACTTTTTTAATTCCGCGTTCTTTTGAAATTTTAAATAGGTCAAGATCATTGCTACCAACAAGTGCACCGCTAAAACTATTAGAATCTGGGGCCATCATAAACGATATTCCTATAATACCTAAGGATATTATTAAAAGAATCACAACTAATGCTCATACCATAATATTATTTTCTCCTAACTTTTAATTTCTATCCCATACTCAGCAAGTTGATCTTTTGTTAATTCTGATGGCGCTGAAGTAAGCAAATCTACACCTTTTGCGTTTTTTGGAAAAGCAATAACATCCCTTATGGATAATGATTTAGTTAAAATCATTAAAACTCTTTCAATACCAAATGCAATGCCACAATGCGGTGGTAGGCCGTATTCAAATGATTTTAAGAAGAAGCCAAATCTTGATTGTTGTTCTTTTCTTGATATTTTTAAAATATCAAAAATCATTTTTTGAATATTGAGATCATGAATTCTAATCGATCCAGAACCTAGCTCAAAACCGTTTAAAACTAAATCATATGATTTAGCTCTAACCTTATTAAACTCATCATTTTTTAGATAATGAACAGTAGATTCATCAAATTGAGTAAACGGATGATGTGCAGGAGCATAAGAATTAGTTTCCTTATCAAATTCAAACATTGGCCAATTAACTATTCACAAAAAGTTTAATTTATTAGGATCTGCTAACTTATATAGCTCATTCAATAGTGTTCTTATTGCACCCAAGGCTTTTAAAACATTTTCTTCATCGTTACCGGCCGATATTAAAGCGATCGGGTTTGATAAATGAGTTGACTCTTTTTTTGTTGCAAGGTGTTTGCTAACTTCACATGATGGACAAGTTAAATCTAACGTTTCAAAAAACTCACCACCATTCTTATAAAAAATTTCATTAATTATATCAATATGCTCATTAACATCCCGGTCAAATATTATGCCCTTTACATATTTCATTCCGAATTTATCACTCAATTCCTCTGAATAATCTTGAATTAAATATGGATATCTTGTGTCGGGTTTATCGTTTCCATAATGTTTCATTGAGTATTCGAAATCCATTCGTGGAAATTTTGTTTCAATATTATAGCCTAATTTTCCCAGAACTTCTGCTCACATTTCCTCACATAATGCAAAGATTTCTTCCTCCGAGCCAAAAGACATTTCAATATCTAATTGAGTAAATTCTGGTTGTCTATCCTTTCTTAAATCCTCGTCTCTAAAAACTCTTGCTAGTTGAAAATATTTTTCAACACCTCCAGCCATCAATAATTGTTTAAATAATTGAGGTGATTGAGGTAGAGCAAAAAACCTTCCTTTTTTTCTTGTTGGCACCAGGTAATCTCTTGCGCCTTCTGGAGTTGATTTAGCTAAAATAGGTGTTTCAACCTCAATAAAACCTTTCTTATCGAAAAAATTTCTAATATAAAGCGATAATTTATGTCTAATTTTAAGATTGTTCAATACTTTTTTATTTCGAATATCCAAAAATCTATATTCTAGACGTAAATCCTCATTTGCAGAATTATTCTTATCATCTTCAATATCAAAAGGGATTTGTTTAGATGAATTAAGAATTTGATATTCATTAACTAAAACTTCAATTTCACCTGTTTTTAAGTTTGCATTAGCATCAAGGCGCTTCTTAACGATACCATTAACCTTAATGCAACTTTCTTTGGTTAAAAGTGGGTCAGAAATATTAACAAACACCAATTGAATGATACCGCTAGAATCTCTCAGATCAACAAACATTTGATTCTTAAATTTTCTCTTAGTTGCCACTCAACCAAACAGTTCCACACTATTACCTATATTATTTATATCTAAATCTGCACAATATATTTTTTTCATTTTATATTACATCCTTTATTATCTCTTGAAATTGTTTGATGTCATGGTATTTATGAATAATTTCAATATCTTTAATTTTTATTTTTATTTCTTGATGTTTTGAATTTAATTCCTTAAATATGAGCATTCTAGGTTTTAATTGATAATTTAATTTAAAAAGTTGTTTAACTGAGCATTTTTCATTAATGAATTCGATGTTGTACTCTTTTCTTAAATCATAAGCGATTTTTAATATTTCATCTTTTTCGTGATCATTTATATAACCTATAAGAATATCTAAATCTTCTTTTATCTCTTCGTATTTGTCAATGTTATAAGCAATTATGTTAGATATTCTATCAACGCCGAAAGCGAACCCGATCGATCCGATCAAAGGGCCTCCGAAAGATTCAACCATTCCATCATATCTGCCACCAGCAAGAATTGTTGATTTCGAACCAAGAGCCTTCGAATCTGAAACAAATTCAAAGACAATATCTGTATAATAGTCCAATCCTCGCACTAAATATGGATTAACCTTATATCTAATATTAAATTTATCTAGCAAAATTAACAATTCATTAAATTCCTGCTTTTCATTATAACTTAAGAAATCAAGTAATTTAGGAGCATTCATTACAAATTCTTTTTTATTTTCCTCTTTATCATCAAGAATTCTAAGGGGATTTTTTTCTAATCTAATTTTTGAAATTTCACTTAGTTGATCTCTATATTTTAAAAAGTAATCCTTTAAGTATGCAATATATTTATTTCTGCTTTCAATGCTACCAAGATTATTAATTTCTAAAATAGAATCATTTATTTTTAAATCATTTAAGAAATCATTAGCAAATTTAATTGCCTCAAAGTTAGAGAAAACTGATTTTTTTTCGATTAATTCAATTCCACCTTGAATAAATTGTCTATATCTACCCTTCTGTGGTCGCTCATATCTAAACATAGGACCAAAGTAAAATAATTTTGCCTTTGTAAAATTATTTATCTTATTTTCGATATATGCTCTAATAACTGATGCTGTGCCTTCAGGCCTTAAGCTAATAGTTCTATTGCCGTTATCACGAAAAACATACATTTCTTTTGTTACAATGTCACTAGTTTCACCAGCTGCTCTTATAAAAAGATTATAGTCTTCAATAATTGGTGTTTCAATAAATTGGAAATTATATTTTTTGCTTATTCCCTCAAAAGTCTTACGAATAAAATTTAGTATTTTAGCCTCTTTATTATAAATATCCTGTGTGCCTTTTAATCTTTTGAACATATATTCCTCACTAAATTACATCGAAAAATCATTAATACCAATAAAGGTTTGCTCTTGGATTTTTTCTGTTTTTCAAAAATCATTTTCAATTCTTTTGTGTTTATTTTTATATCTTAAATTAATTAAATGTTCTAATAGTCTTGGAATAATAAACATGTTTAAATATCAAGTAAATAACAATGCTAATTGAAGTGAAAATATTGCATTAAACGATACACTCACAAGCAAGAATGGAGCTGATGATAATAATACAAATCCCAAAATAACATTAAATGTTTGAATAGTAAAGGTATCACTTATTAATATTTTGATAATATTATGAACCTGGGTTGGATTATAAATAAAGTTCTTGGTATTAGTATCTTTTAAAATTTCATCTTTTATGATTGATGAATTGATTACCGAATCAACAATATTGATAAACGAAACAAATAATAAACCGTCAAACACAAAATTATCAATTTTAGTTCTAAAGATAATGAATATCCCTAACACTAAACCAATCAAAAGAATTTGTTTTACTATAAAAATAACTGCTGATTGCATTGAATATCTAACTGTGATATATATGAATATGCAAATATTGGTTAATAGCATTAATAGAGAGATTCAGGCAGTTGAATACCCGATGCTGTTATTTCCTAAAGCATTAGAGCTAGTTACTAAAGTAACATCTGCATAATTCTTTGAATTAAATAACTTTAGCAATTCGTTGTTTATTAAATTGCTCATATCCATATTAGAATAAATTAATAGCGAATTTAATCCGTTTTCACTTGCTTTTACTTTCTCGATTAAAACACCTTCATTATGAGAAATAATAAAATTTTGCAATTCATTTAATATAGTAGTTTGTCCACTAATATCAACGCCATTTTTGAAATTTAAACCAACACTATAAATAAACTTAAATTTTAAATTAGAATCGACATTAAAACCTAATAATGCTGACTTTTGTATTCCAGAAAAGGAACCAAATATTAATATTGACACCATAAGAATAGCGATAATAGGAATAATAAGTAGTCTTACTTTAAAGAAATTATTAATCTTTAAAGTAAATTTATGTATTTTTTTATTTGCAATTAAAAGCAAATACTTCTTATTATCAAACGATTCGGTTTGAATTATAAGTCTAAACAATATGGTATTTAAACCAATAACAATAAAAGAAATTAACAAAGCGCCAATACCCATTAACGCACCAATAGTTGAAGAATGATTAATATTTAAATAGAAAGCCAAAATGGCCCCAATGCCTATAACAGCTACTACATCAAGTCCAGATATCAATGACCTTTTTGTCGCCTTATTTATAGCTTTGTTAGTATTCGAACCTTCCTTAATTTCCTTTGCAAAGATGTGCAATTTTCTAATTAATAAACTAAATGCAATAAATAGTAACATAATTACTGTTAGTCCAATTGTTGAATTTATAACTACACCAAAAGCAGTTATAATTGATAAAAATACAAATATCAAGAATGCCAACGTAACACTAGCAGTTACACCAAGTAGTCTGTACTTTATTAATAAAAATAGTGACATAACGGCTCACATAACAACTATAGCAATGATATATGAATCAAATTGTCTATATGATTTAGTAATAAAATAAGAAGTTTGTTTTTCTAATTTAAATGGTGTATATGAGAAATTAATTAAAGAAGTTAATTGTTTATTTGAATAACCATTAGAAATGTTATTAATTAAGTAAAATATTGAATCACGTTTTTTTGATGAAATCAACGAGATAGGAGATATTGCAGAAATTAAATATCTTTGGGCATTAATTGAATATTTTAAGCTTGGTTTTAATGTCTTTAATACTTTTCCGTCCTTATCGCGTGTAACATCATCACCTGCTTTATTATTGGCATATGCATAATTAACAGGATTATTTTTTGCTCTGTCTCAATTTTCTCTATCATTTTGAATGGCATTTTGAATGAATTCATCCAAATTTAACCAAAAGTATACTTTTGTGCTAGGGTCATCTTGACCTTGTCCTTGTTGTTGAAAACCTCTTATAAAATAATCATATGCAAGGTGTGTAAATTGATCTCATGCATAACTATTCAATTTAATTTGAATTCTATCTGCATAACCCTCAGGTATTTTATCACTTGCGGGATTTGGATCTAAATCCATGTTAAAATTTTGAGACCCTTCATCAATGAGCTCTTTCAACCCGTGAAATGAGCTTTCATTACCTTGATATCTACCTTTATAAAATAATGGATTACCATTATGATCGGTAATTGTTAAATTAGGTTTTTTAATTAATGAGTCTAAAAGCTGTTTTTGGGATTTATCATCAGTTGCTGACAAATCTTTTACTTCAATAAGATTATTAGACAATAAATTAACATCATAGTTAGAAGTTAATTTATCACCTTTTTCTTGAAGGTACTGCTTTACAATATCTGCAATTTTATTTGGTTGTAATTCGTTTTTAGAACTTGTTTGGTTGCTATTTTTTTGAATTTTTAAAACTGTTTTAGTTCCGATAATTTCATTATTAGTACGATTAAATTTATTCAATGTTGGTGTTAAATAAAAAATAGAACCAAAAATAAATGCTAACAACATCCCAATAAATATAAAAATACTAAAAACTCATTTTATTGCAGGGCTAATTTTATTTTTTTTATTCATAGGTACAATTATATAATAATTGTTATATTTTGAATATATTTTAATAGTTATAAAGTTTTAAATTAAATATAAAAAACATAAAAACTTATTAGTTATTTATTAATTGATTTTAGATATTCAATTCCGTCGCTGGTTATTCTTCGACCCCTAACAGTTTTTTCAACGAACTTTTTTACTAAAAGAATAGGCTCTAAATCATTAATTATTGTTACCTTATCATCTTTTAAAATTGAACTTATAGTATCTAAAGAAGCACTTTTATTTTTAAATACATTTTTTAAAATACTCAAATATTCAACCTGAAAAATATTTAATCCCCCGGGATATATATCTAGATACTCAAATGATTCCTTTACCAAACTTGCTTCTATTTGATTTAAGTTTCGAAATAATGCAAAGTCATAAACTCTTTTTAATAAGTTGTTAGCAATCCTTGGAGTAGATCGACAGTTTCTTGCTATTTCCTCAATTGCATCTGGTGCGATTATAATGTTATTTCTATTGGCTGAATTACTGATTATCTCTTTAATTTCTTCGTTACTATAAGGCAATAATTTTCCGATATATCCAAATCTATCTTTTAGTGGATTTGATACTAAATTAAATTTTGTAGTAGCTCCTATTAATGAGAACTTATTTAAATTTAATCTCATTATTTTCATATCACCTTCAACACCAACAGGCAAATCAATAACATAATCTTCAATGGCAGAGTATAATAATTCCTCAATATTCTTATTTATACCATGAATTTCATCAATAAACAGAATATCATTTTCACGCAACGAAGAAAACAAAGTTAATATATCACTTTTCTTTTGAATCAGGGGCCCTTGCACATAAATGATGTTACTTTGAGTCTCATTAGCAATTATTTGAGCTAAGGTAGTTTTCCCTAATCCTGGTGGCCCGTAAAATAATAAATGGTCAATAGGCCTTTTTTGTTTTAGTGCTGAGTTTATCATCACTTTTAAAGTAGATGTAATCTTATTTTGCCCAATAAAATTATCAAAACTTTTTATTCTAAATTCTTGCTTCATTTTGTTTTTGACTAATTATTTTAATTGCATTTTCAACAGATTCTTCAATATTGCTCGTTAATTCTATATTATCAAGAGCAAGTCTGATCTGATTATTTTTGAATCCTAACATTTTCATTGTTTCTTCAAATTCTTTTAAAACTGTGTTGTTTTTTGAAACTTTATTGAATTTTTGCATTTCTTCATCACTCATCTTTGAAATAAATTTAATATATTTATCCTTTAAGGTCAATAAAATTGCATTAGCAATCTTTGGCGATACATAAGGTACCTTTATTAACTCTTCTTTATTAGAGTTTGCAATATAATTAATAATATTTTCTCAACCTGAATTTAATATTGAAATAGCAGTTTTAGGGCCTAATCCTTGCAATGAAATTAAATCCTCAAAAACTACCATTTCTTTAAAATTGTCAAATCCATATGTCACCCTAGAATATTCATTGTTTATTTCAGATATAAATATTTTTCTCACCTCCCCTGCTTTAAATCTACTCATTTGTGGCGCATAAATAAGTTCACCTCTGCCATTGTGGTCTAAAATAAAATAATTTGTATTTGTGTGTACAATTTTTCCGTATAAATAAATTGTCATTTTTTTCTTCCTCCTGAATTCAAATATAAGTGCGAAATTTTAAAAATCATCGACTTTAAGAAAAAATAGGGAAATTTTTTAGAAAAAATAAAAATTGATAAAATTTTATTTATGAAAAATGTAATAGTAAATATAGAAATTCCTAAAAATTCAAATATTAAATATGAGTATGATCGAAAAACCAAAAAAATAAAAGTTGATAGAATTTTGCGTGAGGGTTTTAGATATCCAGCAAACTATGGTTACCTTTCAGAAGCGCTTGATTGAGATGGCGATGAACTAGATGTCTTAGTTTATTCACCTGAAATTTTTATGCCAGGTGTCTCAGTTGAAGCCAGAATTATTGGAGCAATGAAAATGATTGATTCAGGTGAAACTGATACTAAATTAATCGCCGTTCATGCTGATGATTATCGTCTTGATCACATTAAATCATTAGATGACTTGGATAAAATGTGACTACATTCAGTAGAAATATTCTTTAAAAACTATAAATTCTTCAAAGGCCCAAATATTACCAGCATAACTGGATTTGAAGATGCAAAATGAGCGCAAAATGAATATAATGAATGTGTCGAATTAATGCAAAAATACGGCTCTCTTACTAAAGAGGAATTCATTAAAAAAATGAAAGAATTACACCCAGATAAATATCTATAAAATGTAGTATTGCTAAAAATGCTACATTTTTTTTGAAACTTTAAAATTTTTTTATATTTATAAATATAAAATGTTTTTTCAGTTTCATAGATTCCTATAATTCCTAAAAAAAATATTAAAATAATGGTGAAAGGTAAAAAATGAGACAAAGATTTAAAAATATCCTTATTATAAGACCAATATTATTAAAACTATTAAAGGATTTTGTGGGTTTAAAAAATGAAAATGGCAGTTTTAGATTAGAATTAGACATTACTAGACTTGAACTGGAATTATCCAAAAAAATTGCAAATTTTGAAGAACTTAGATTGCAAAGATTAGAAATTACGAGCGGATCAAAACAATTAGTTATAAAACTAATTAAAAGTCTAAGTCAATTGGACCGTTCAATATTACTAACAATTTTATTCAAAGACGATCTAAGCAACATAACTTGAAAAACCTTCAATATATCAAAATCCACATTCTATCGAAGATTAAAATTTATCGAAAGTTTATTATATTGATGTTTATTCGATTAATAAAATAGTCAAATAAAGCTTATTTGCAAAGATAGCAAATATGGCTTTTATTTATTTTGGCAAAAAATGAGAACAAAATATTTTTTTATGTAATAAAAGATTTCAAAAGTTTCATTTATTAGCATAAAGTAAAAAATAATGGTGTACTTATTATGCCCATGAGAGAGGCATAGAGAGGATTTAATGCTACCAATTTATAATTATTCAAACATTGAACACCAAAAAGAAGTTGTTGAATATAAAGAGAAAATTAGTGCAACTGTCGGAACATACAATGTTGAAGATAGATGAAATTTAGACATCGGACTTACAAAAGATCAAAAATGTGAAATATTAATTTTAAGAAACCTGAAAGAGAATACATGAATTATTGAATTCACGATTCCTAAATCAGCATATGAGAATTCAAGAATTAAAATTTTGCAATTAAATAATAAGGATCTTGAAGTGCAAGATCTAGAGAAATTAGAAAATGAACGGATAAAATTTCGCATTTCAAAATATGTAGACAAAAGCGAAATAAAATTCGAAGATTTAAAGGAACTAAAGGTTAGTTTTTATAACAGGTGAAGAGCTAATTTTTATAACAAGCTTTCTTTTGTTATTAATTTCAAAATAGAAAATAATGTTGTTGATTTTAATAATATTAATGTTAAAGAAAAAGATTTAAAGTTTGAGCTAATTGAATCTATAAAAATTACCTTCGATGGCGAGACTGGGGAATATACAAACATTTTCGAAAATAATGTTGCTTATTCTAATAATCTAATTTACAATATGAAGTTTTTTAACCTAAAACAAAATAATTTTTTAGAAAAAGCAATGCAACAAACGATTGAATTAAAGAGTCCAGATCAATATTACATTCCTAAAAGGCAATATCAGTTAGAATTTTTAAATAGTATCTCTATTGAAGAAGGCAATAGATTTATTACTGCTGAATTAATACCAAGAAAAACCGAAATAAACAAGTTCAAGTACACAATAGATTACTATATAAATAATAAAAATAGTTGAAATAGTAAAAAGAAAGAATTTATTAGTTCCAAAACAGACGGACTTATAGGCTATCATATTTCGCCAACATTTAAAGGTAATGTTAAATTAGAATTTCAACTAAATCAAAACATCATAAATAATGTTAGCAAAATTAAATATTATGACCATTTTGACAAAAAACTTTTTGATTCTAACGAGGGATTAATCAAGCTTTTTTGTCAAGTTGTAAAGACAACTGATGAATATCAAAATTTATATTATTCAAATTGAAAAAAACACATAAAAACTTCATAAATTTTTAAAATTTAGGTTCGAATTAATAAAGGCCTAAATTTTAATTTAACATTATACCTATATATTAACTAAATTTAAAAAAAATTTATATATAACATTCATTAATTAAAAATTAATAATTTCAATGTAGTTATAAAAAAATAAATTTTATTTAAACTTTGGGCCTCTTGGAATTAACTTTCTTTTATGGCTTGTTTTTTTATGAAAATACTCAATTTTAGTTGAAATATCACTACTTATTAAAGTATTATCCATAATATATTTTTCGAAATCATCATATGAAAAACCAAGTTCATCTTCATCATATTGATCATTAAGCAAATTAGCAGAAGGTCTCTTATCCAAAATTTCTGTTGGTGCATTTAATAGTTTAGCCATCTCATAAATATCAGATTTAAATATATTTGCAAATGGTAATAAATCGCAACCACCATCACCTCATTTGGTAAAATATCCTAAATAATATTCATCAAAATTGTCTGTACCCAATACCAATGAGTTATTTTGTTGTGCTTTGGTATATAAAACATTCATAAAATATCGTGATTTAGTGTTGGCTTTTATTCAATCCTCCTTTAAATTAAACTTATCAGAAAAATCGTTAAATTCTTTTGTTAAATCAATTGTTTCAATCTTATTTTCAACAACTAAATTTAACTTCTTGATGTGCATTTCATTAATATCATCTGCCCTTGTTTTTAAATAATAAAAATGAGCATCTTTTTTAAAAGCTTGATAACTAATAATTGCCAAGGTTGAACTATCAATGCCGCCAGAAATCCCAAGGACAACCCCACTAGCATTAGCTTTTTTCACCTTATTTCTTATCCAATTTTGAATTTTTTTAATCATTATCAAGTATTTATTGTTGAAGTTTTTTTTATCTTTATAATTATTTAATTCATTTTTTTTCATAGTAATTATTCTATTATTAATTTAGATTTTATAAATGTTTTTAAATTAATATTAATTTATTAATTTATAATTTAGATATTTTTATTATAACAATATAAAGCAAATATAATTAATAAACAATATTTTAAGGAGTTAAATTATGATAAATGTTAATGACCTAAAACCGGGTGTAACCTTTAAATTAGACGGTAATATTTATGTTGTTTTAGAAGCACAACACTCAAAACAAGGAAGAGGCCAAGCCAATGTTAAAGCAAAGGCAAAAGATCTAAGAACCGGATCAATAACTGTAAAATCTTTTACTGGTGGTGAAAAAGTAGAAAAAGCAATGATTGATAAGGTCTCAATGGACTATCTATACAATGCAGGAGATAACATTGTGCTAATGGACCAAGAAACATTCGAACAAATAGAAATACCTGTATCAACAATAAAATGAGAAGTCAATTTTTTAAAAGAAGGTATGAAGGTTATTGTTAGAAAATATGAATCAGAAGTTTTGGATATTGAATTACCAGCTAATGTTGGATTAGTTGTAACAGAAGCACCAGATGCAGTTAAAGGAAACACAGCTCAAGCCGCCCAAAAGAAAGTTACTTTGGAAACCGGTTATGTAGTCGAAACTCCTCTATTCATCAAAGAAGGAGAAACAATTTTGGTTTCAACTGAAACTGGTAAATATGTAGGAAGAGCATAATGAGCAATTTTATCTCAGTCAACACAAGAATGAATTTTGACTTCAAGGTTGAAGAACATGTTATTTATCAAGCAATAAATCAATTCTTTGAGTCTCAAGACTCAATAATTCTTACAAAAAAACCTATTATTAATATAAAAAATAGCACAAATAATATTGAGATTTTTATTTCTTACAAGTTAAAAAAAGAAGCTATATTATCATTCGAAACTAAGAACGCAATATTCATGCTTGAACAAAGAATTTATTCATTAATCAATGTTAGACCAAACAATATTAACATTGTTTTTGAAGGAATTGAAAATGTTTAAAAATAGAAGAATTAATAATTTAGCTATTGATAATATAAAAATTAATTCATTAGCCCAGATAGCAAATACTAAAAATCCAAATGTAGCAATTAATATTAGCGCTGCAAAGATTTTTCATGCGCTCTTTGCTTTTCATTATAAATTTGATATAAATAATCCCCAGTGAATATCTAGAGATAGATTCATTGTTTCGTGCCCGGATGTAAATACCACCTATTACACAATTTTATATTTAATGAATCTTATTACGAAGGAAGAAATTGAAAGCATTAATAAACCAAGTTGCAAATATCATAACTATTTAAAACGCAATAACAAACTTGGTATTGACTTTTCATCAGGCAAACATGGTTGTGGTATTGCAGAGGCTGTTGGTATTGCGGTTGCTGAGGCCTTTTTATCAAGTAATTTTTCTGAAATAAATCACTTTACATATGTTTTTGCTTCAAGCAAAGATCTAGAAACAAGCATTGCGACTGAGGCTTTACAATATGCAGGATCAATCAAACTAAATAAACTAATTGTGCTATATGATTCAAACACATTATTAAATAACTTTAATTCTAAAAAGAATAGTAATGACATTAGAAAAACATATGAATCATATGGATTTAATTATATTATTTTAAAGGATGCTAATTACAAATCTATTGCAAACGCAATATCGAAAGCTAAGAAAGCAAAAAAACCAACACTTATCGAAATCAAAAGTTCAATTGTTGAATTAGCAGTTAATAATTTTAACAACTACTACAATAATAAATATTATTTAACAGTAGATGAAATTGAGGAATTCAAAGAAACAACTAACTTCAAGCGTGGTGACTTTTTTGAGAAATATCAAGAAGTGGTAGATGAGTATAAGAAAGTTATTAATTATAATAACGATTTATTTAATAAATGAACTGCTTCAGATAAATTAATTGAATTCTTGGGAGAAGATCTAAAAGAAAATGTAAATGATAACTTTATATCAAATTCAGACGATATCTACTCTAATATGGTTGTTATCTTAAATAATATATTTGATAAATACAAAAACGCTTTCCTACTTTCTTCTTCGCTAGATCCAATAACAAGAATTAAATCAACTAACGGAGTTTTTGATTTTAACAACAAAGATGGCCGTTCTTTACTATTAGGATTAAAAAACGAGGCAATGAGTTTAATTGCAAATGGTATATTTGGACACTCAAATTTTAAACCAATAATAATTGATTCCTTATCAAATACAGACAAGTTAATTCAAGGAATCAAAAAATCTGTTAGTGATAACCTAAAAGTATTATATATTCTAAAAAATGACTTAAATTCTGTTGAAAACTCTAATATTTATTACCAAAATGAGGAACAAATAGGTATTTTATTGCAAATTCCTAATATAAAAATTTTATATCCTGGCGATCTTAATGAATTGATGGGCTCTATTGAATATTACCTTAATAAATTTAATGGTCCCGTAATCATTATAGCCAATTTTCATAGCAATTGAAATTGTGAAAAAACTTCAAAATACAAATTTCTATCAGGGTCTTATCATGTACTAAAAAATGATTCAAAATATAGCCTTTTAGCCAAAGGCAACGATCTCCAGATTGCATTCAAAATTGCTAATAAACATAACTTGAATTTAATTTCAATATCAAATGATGAAAATATTGCAAAATTAAATTATGATAAAAAAACGGCTATAACATTCACAAAAGATATTTCTGAAGGTTGAATGAAATATGCTAAATATAACCTCAACATAAATAACTCAAACAACAAAATTAAATCAGATTTTAATTATATTGAAAAAAATATAAAATTAATCATTAATAACAAAAGCTAGGTTCTTATATATCTACCTAGCTTTTTTTAATTTTTTTAAACCATTCCAACTCAGAGGCCGTAATATGCCTATGTTCTCCAACTCTTAAACCATCATCTGTAATAACTCCATATCTTTTTCTGTGTAATTTTTTAACAAAATTATTAACTAATAAAAAGAGATTTTTCACATGATGATTTCTGCCTTCTTTAAGAACTATAGAGTAGGTTAAATCTTTGATATGTTTTATTGTTTGTTTAGAAAAAACACCATTAAGTTTTACAAAATTAGAGTTTAAAAAATTTAAATCTTTTTCACTCATTGGCTTTTCCAATGTTGCAATGTATTCTCTTTCTATATTAGATGAAGGATGGGCCAAAATATTAGCAAAATTGCCATCGTTAGAAATAATTATTACTCCTGTTGTATTAAAATCAAGCCTTCCAATTGAATAGCAATATTTATCCATTCCCATTCACTCATAAATAGTTTTTCTACCCTGTGGATCTCTTAAAGTGCAAATGGTGTTTCGAGGTTTATTAAGTAATATATAAAATTTTTTATCACTTTTTTCGATGATCTCGCCATCTATTTTAATAACAGCCTCAGCATCAACTCTCTGACCAATTTTTGCAACTTGACCATCAACTAATACTCTTTTTTGCATAATCATTTTTTCGGCCTCGCGTCGCGAACAAAAACCAAAATCCGAAATCATTTTTTGCAATTTAACCTTGTTTTCCATAATTAACAAACCCTTCAAATAACACGTTAAAAAAAATATATTTATATTATAAATATTTTGCGTTCATAGTTTCTTTTTTATTTATCTTTTTGATTTATCTAATTTAATTAAAGCAGGAGGAAAAATGTTGGAAAACAAAATTAAAAATCTTAAAAGTATGAGTTTGCAAAGAAAACGAGCTTTTATAATTGATTTTTGCCTAAATCAAAAACTTAAAAGAATACAAAATAACATGAAAGATACTAAGAATGTAGGATTATTAGATTTTTTCATAAGTTCGCTAAGTGAGGACTATAAAAAAATCTTCATTAATGATTTTATTACAGTAGATGGTGATTCGACGTGATATCTTGAAAACTGATCTAAAAATGCTTATTATAAGAAATTAAATTATTTAGTAGACCTATTTATAGATTATGTTTATTGCTTTTAATGAAACCCCCAAACTTCATTCATTAGAAAATAAGCAAGAACAGTGAATGGAAGAATATATCATAAATGCAAAACAAAGAAAATATTTAGAAAACTGGAATAGTTTCAATGAATTAACCACAATTAAAATAAGACGCATTATAAGAAGTGATAAATTCATTATTACATTTGAGCATAAAAATCCATTAAAAGAAATAGAGGCCATAAGAGTTAATGGACTAATTAATAATAAAATAATAGAATTCAAGCCAAAATATGAATATAATAGTGGTCATTTTATACTAACTTATAATAGTGATAATGATTCTAAAAATAAATTGGAATTTAATGACATAGCAAATATCAATTTTGAAATTGAATATAAGGTGAAAAATTTATGATATCAAGCAAAAGCATTTACCTATTGAATTAAAAACAATCCAAGATCTAAAAATATAAATCTAAATAATACGAAGGCCATAAATGTATTAAGTGAGATTGAAATAAAATCACTACCAGACCGCATTAATAAGAACATAATTAACCATAAATTCAAAACAAAATATTTGAATTTATTCTTTAATACCAACAATTTAAAACAAGGAATTCATAACATCAAACTATTATCACTAAAAATTGCCAAAAGCGATCAAGAGACTAATGAAGAATACATTCTAGATAATAGCGATATTTATGATTTAACATTTTCATCTGCAAACATTTATGACTACGCAAAAAATAAGTATGATACTAAGCTTAGCTATCATAATTTTAATAATGCAGACTTAGTTATAGATGCATATTCTTATTATGATAAATTTTCAGATACTGTTATGGTAAATAATCAAAACCTTAATGCAAAATTGGGGATTCTAATACCATTAAAATACAAGGGAACATATGGTTATGAAATTAACCTTGATATAGGCAAAAATTTAAAGTCCTTTAAAATGAGTTATTCGCAAGAAATTGAAAAACCTTTTTTTGATATCAACAATGGATTAATAAGAATGAATACAAGATCAATTAAAGGTTGACTTACAGATGAAAAATGGCACAAAATTAAATATGATAATTTTGCGGACGTAATCAAAATGGCAAACTCTTTGCAATCAATAGAACAAATAGGAGGTAAATAATGAGTGAAAAAAGTAAAAAATTATTATTATGAACATCATTAACCATAGCGATTGGTGGTTGTGCTGGGTTGGCGACAGCATTTGTAGTATTACAACAAAAAAACAAAGAAAAAGAAAGTAGCCAAGTCGATACTATTCAAAAAGAAAAATTAAACGACAAAACTAATAAACTATCAATTAAAAAAAGCCAGCAACAAAAAGATTTAAAAAATAAAGAGAATGAATTGGAACAAAATGACCATAAAGAAGATTCATACATAGAACCACAAGAAAAGAAAAATATTAATTGAAATGATGTTTTTCCTAATATAAAGAGCAGTGACTATTATGACAAATTAAACTATAGAAACGGGCAGGCTTGAATTGATGAAGACATGATAGTTTATATCATAAAAGACATCATAAATAGAATGCTTGTAACTGAAGGCGAAGTTGAATATGCTTACAAACAAATTGATGACCAAAATTTGTTAATAACTTTTAAATGGAGCAGTGAAAAAGAAAAAAGTGTTGTAACATACAAGATAAATACAAATAAGTTATAATAATATTTATGAATTTTAAAGAATTAGTATTTAACGAACTTAAAAAACATACAAAAAAAATTTTTAATAACGAAACATTAATTAAGGATCTTGATATCGATAGTTTAGATCTGGTTCTATTAGTTTCAGATATTGAACTAAAACTAAAAATCGAAATAAAAGACGAAGAACTAATAAAATTAAAAACCATTGGTGATATTATTTACATAATAGAGCAAAAATATACAAAATAGAAAAAAAATGTATAATATTCTATGAGCGTTTCTTATACGGGTATAGTTCAATGGTAGAACAACGGGCTTCAACCCCGTGTGTTGTGAGTTCGAGTCTTGCTACCCGTGCCATATCATTAATAAATGTTTTAATAGAACAACTAAGGTTGTTCTATTTTTCTACAAAAAGCAAAATAAAAGCCAATTGAATTGGCTTTTGGCAATTAAACATATGGTGCCGTCAACTGGAATTGAACCAGCGACCCCTTCCTTACCATGGAAGTGCTCTGCCCCTGAGCTATGACGGCAATATTTAATACGCTAATAATTATATAAAAAAATGCATATTATTTTTAATAAATTTGACGCAAATTATAGTAATTTAAAATATACTTTTATTACTATGGAAAAAACAATGTATGAATCTCTATGCTCAATAAAGAAGCAATTCCTGGAATTAGAGCAAAAACTAAACGATCCTGAAATCTATAACAACATCAAACAATACACAAAAATATCTAAAGAAAAAGCAAGCATTGAAGATATCTATGTATCATTCAAAAAATACCAAGATATTGAAGAACTATACTTATTATCAAAAGATATTATTAACAATGAAAAAGATGCTGAATTGATTGAATTAGCAAGAAATGATATTAATAGACAAATAGAACAGATGCATGAACTCGAAGAAACAATAAAAGAATTACTATTGCCCGTCGATGAAAACGATGAAAGAGATGTTATTGTGGAAATTCGCGGGGCTGCTGGCGGCGATGAGGCCAATATTTTTTCAGGCGATTTGTTTAGAATGTACCAAAAATTTTGTGAAGAAATGGGATTTAAAATAAAAATTATTGATTACACATACGGTTCAGCAGGTGGATATAGTCAGATAGTTTTTAGTATAAAGGGTGAAAAAGTGTTTTCAAAAATGAAATTTGAAAGAGGAGTTCATCGAGTCCAAAGAGTACCATTAACTGAAACACAGGGAAGAGTTCATACTTCAACAGCGACAGTTACGGTTTTACCTGAAGTAGATGATGACGTTCATATCGAAATTAAGCCTGATGAAATCGAGATTGATGTGTTTAGATCTTCAGGAGCGGGAGGCCAGTCAGTTAACACAACAGACTCTGCAGTTAGAATTACACACAAACCATCTGGAATAGTAGTTACATCACAGGATGAAAGAAGTCAAATCCAAAATAAAGAAACTGCTTTAAAAGTATTAAAAAGTAGACTTTATGAACTAGAAGTTCAAAAACGCGAAGAAGAAGAAAGTGGACTTCGAAAACTTGCGGGTACCGGAGAAAGAAGTGAAAAAATTAGAACTTACAACTATCCACAAGATCGGGTTACAGATCATAGAATCGGGTTTTCAACTTCCTTAAAAATAGTTATGGAAGGTGATTTGAAAAAAATTATTGAGGCGCTAATTGCCGATGAAAAAGCTCACAAAATAAAAGAAGCAGGTTTATAATGATTAAAAAAGAGGTATTGCTACAAGAAAAAAGAAGATATGAGCTACCTCTTTTTGTTTCAAAAAAGGAAGAAAAATTATTAAAAAAGGACTATCCGGTACAAAAAATTATCGGATATCAAACAATGCAAAATATCCACATCGATATTAGATATAATGTATTAATTCCACGATACGAAACAGAAGAGGTTATCATCGAATCATATAATTACATTAGCAAATATTCTGATGTCCTAGATTTATGCTGCGGTTCAGGTTTTATTGGTCTTGCTATTTGCAAAAATATAGGATGTAATGTAACATTATCAGATATTTCAAGACAAGCAATCAAACAAACTAAATTAAATGCAAAAATTAATAATCTATCAAAATACAATATTATAAGAAGTAATTTATTTAAAAAAATAAACAAAAAATTTGATTTAATTATCTCCAACCCACCCTATTTAAATAAGAAACATTTATTTTCTTCTTCTTTAAAATGAGAACCAAAGCAAGCGCTATTTGCCAAGGATAATGGATTATTTTTTTATAAAAAAATTACAAAAGAGGCACCAAATTTCTTAAAAAATAATGGTTACTTAATTCTTGAAATTGATGATTATGCTAAAGAATGAATTGAAAAGGAATATTCTAATGTTACATTTAAAAAAGATATTAATAAAAATTTTAGAATTGCAATTCTAAAATATGATGACCTTAAAAAATAGCACTCTAATTAAAAATGTGCTAAAATTTTATTATTATGATGAATAAAAGAGACTATTATGAAGTTTTAGGCATAAATAAAAGTGCGACCGAAAAGGAAATCAAAGCTGCCTACCGTAAATTGGCAATGCAATATCATCCAGACAAAAACAAAAATGCTGATGCTGAAGAAAAATTTAAAGAAATATCAGAAGCATATGAAATTTTATCAGACACAAATAAAAGAGCAAAATATGATAAATTTGGTCATAACGCATTTGATGCTAATGGATATCAATTCGGGGATTCGGAGGATATTTTCCGTAGTTTTTTTGAGGGTTTTAGCGGAGGTTTTTCTGGTGCTGATATCTTTGGGGATATTTTTGGATCATTTTCAAATTTTGATGAATCAAACCATCAAAGAGGTCAAGATCTACAACTAATATTAAACATTGATTTTGAAGATGCACTATATGGAAAAACAATTGATCTTAACCTGGATAAATATGATGTTTGCGGTCATTGTAAGGGCAGCGGTGCAGACACCCCTTCTGATGTAATTTTATGTAATAATTGCCATGGTTCTGGAAAAATACAACAAAGAGTTGCAATATTTACTACCATAAAGCCATGTCCAGTATGTTTAGGATTGGGCAAGAAAATAAATAAGATATGCCATCAATGCCACGGCAAAAAAACAGTAAATTCAAAGACTATTCAAAAGATAAATATTCCGGTAGGGATTGAGGATGGGGATACAATTAGAATTGTTGGTTTTGGAAAACCTTCATCAAACGGAAATAATATTGGAGATTTATATATAGTATTCGCTATTAAACCTAGCAAAAAATACAAAAAAATAAATAATGATCTTTACATTGAAATGCCTTTATCAATTAAGAGCTTATTACTCGAAGAGGAAATTAATGTTCCAACACCATACGGAACAAAAAAAATTAAGTTAGACCATAGCATTAAAATAAATGAACCATTTAAAATCAAAAATTGCGGATACCCATATAAAAATTCTAGTTCCAAGGGCGATTTATTCATTAAATTTGATTTATATGTTCCTAAATTAAGCAAGAGCGATAATTCTCAAATTAAAGAAATATTTAAAAATACAAGTGATACAAAACGAGAAGAATGATTAAAAAAATTCTAATCGTTTTTTTAATTCGTTTTTTAAAATAAAATTGTGCTATTATTTTTGATAACATTTTAAAATATTTTACTCAGAAGAGAGGCTTAGCTTATGTCAGAAAAAATAATGATTGTCGAATCACCAAATAAAATTAAAACAATTCAAAAAATTGTTGGTGATCAAATTAAAGTTATTGCTAGTTCAGGGCATATTTTAAAAATGGCAACATCAGGCACAAATAATCTTGGAATAGATTTCGAAAATTGAGAACCAGAGATGATTCCTGATCCAATGAAAAAGTCAACCATTTCAGATTTAAAAAAAGCAACTAAAAATGCTAGCGAAGTTCTAATTGCAACTGACCCCGATCGCGAAGGCGAAGCAATAGCAAGTAATCTAATTTCAACCTTAAAATTAAAAGATAAATACAAAAGAATAAGATATAATGAAATTACAGATGAAGCAATAAAATTAGCAGTTGAAAATCCTTCTGAAATAGACGAAAACCTTGTAAGAGCACAAAAGTCAAGAAGGATGCTAGATAGAATTATAGGCTTTAGACTATCACAATTAATGATGCAAAAAGTAAAAAATGCTCCTACTAACCCTTCGGCAGGAAGAGTGCAATCCATTGCTTTAAAACTAGTTTGTGATCGTGAGCGCGAAATTGAAACATTTGATCCAATAATTTATTCAAAAATTGAAGCAATTATAGATAATGATGTCAACATTCCTTTGTACTTAAAAAAAGACAAAAAATATGAAGATAATACTTGGTTAACCAATGAACAAGGTGAAAAAATACTTTTTGAATTATTAAATAGCAACTATGAACTAATTGTTGATGACATCAATGTTTCTAAACGCAAGGAATCAGCTTATACACCTTTTAAACAATCAGTTTTATACAAGGAAGCAAAACACAATTCCCAGGCAGTGCAATCATCAGCCCAAAAACTTTTTGAAAACGGGTTAATTTCATACCCCAGAACTGATTCAACTAGATTAAGTGAAACATTTGTTAAAAAAGCTCGTAAATACATAACTGAACAATATGGTAGCCAATATGTAGCTAAAGAAATAAAAGGTTTTTCTGGCGCTCAAGATGCTCACGAAGCAATTAGACCCACATACATTGAATTAACACCAGAATTAGCATTACAAAAGTATAATCTTAACAATATCGATTTTGAAATATATAAGATGATTTATGATAAAACAATAATGTCACTAATGAGCTGTCCTGAAAAAGAGATTGTAAGATTTAATTTACATAACGGGAACAATAATTTTAGAATGTCGTATAGTAGAATACTTTTTGACGGTTATTATATTTATTCAGGCAAAGAGTCATTAATTAATATTCCAAATATTAAAATTGGCGATATCATCAAGGCAAAAGATTTTATTAAAGAGGACAAAAAAACATTACCGCCTGCACGTTATAGTGAAGGTTCATTAATTAAAAAACTTGATGATATTAAAGTTGGAAGGCCTTCAACATTTGCTTCAACAATAAAAGTATTAAAACAAAGAATATTTGTTGAACCAATTGACGGACATCTAGTACCCACAGAATTCGGAAAGGTTGTTCTTGAAAAACTTTTAACAAGTTTCCCAAGAACTATTAATGAAGAATATACAGCTAAGGTTGAGGAAAAATTAGACTTAATTTCAGAAGGAAAAGAAGAATACAAAACTTTAATGAAAAAATTCTGAGATAGTTTCAATGAACGCTATGAAGATATAAAGGATCAATTAAATGTTACCATTTTGGAGCCAGCCAAACCTAATGAAAGCTGCCCTTTATGCAATGCAGAACTCGTTTATCGCTATACAAAACTAACTAAGCAAAAATTTATTGGTTGCTCTGCTTTCCCTAAATGCAATTTTATTAAGAACATTGATAATCCTGTAAAAAAATTCTACAGAAGAAAAAAAGCAAAAAAATAATAAAATACATAAGTTCGTAAAATACTATGTATTTTATTTTTATTTTATTTAAAAAAAATATTAATATGTAAAATATTAATCATGAAAAATAGGCAAAAGAAAGCTAGGGGAAAATCAGACTTTTGAACACTTTTTGTAATACCAACTGTCACTCTATCTGCAGTAGCGGGTGCTATATATTATATTGTTAAAAATAGTCAAACAATTCAAAAAGAATTTTGGTCAATTGATAAATTCAATAATAAAGCCAAAGAAATTCTCTTAGAAAAAAATATCATAGGATCGTTGCAAGCTAAGAATTTGTATGAAGATTTTAAAAATCAACAAAAACTTGCAGAAATCCGAACCAAAGATTTTGATAATACTTATAAAGATATTATTAAAATGAACAAGAGCAAACTTACTTTTGAACAAAGAAAAATCCTCAATAATCGGCCAAAACCATTTGACGCGGATAAATTTTTAAAAAACAAAATTAATATTATCCTCGATTTTGAAAAATCAAAGTTTTTAGATTTTCATTTTACAGATGTTGAAAGAATTCAAAATAACCCTTTTGACCTTAGAATTCATTATGAAGTTTTTTTAAATTATGAATATGCAAGTGGAGTTTTTGAAACAAATAAAATAAAATCCACCCCTGAATCAAAATACTATTATAAATCAAGCCAAGTTGTAACTTTTTTATCAAATACCTTAAAAACACATCAAGGCACAGAATTTTCAAAAGAATGACCAAAAATTAAAAAAGAAGCCGAAAAGATTGTAAGCAAATATGATGAGATAAACAAAAAAATTAAAGAAAAAATTCTGAAATATGAAGAAAAACGAAAAGATATTAATGAAAAAGAATCAAAAACTCCTTTAGAAATGCAGGAATTAGAAGATTTAAAAATTAAAATTAATAACTTAAAACAGGAAGTAGATAAAATCTTCAAGGCCAATAATTTTCAAGAAGAAATTTTTTCATGATTTGTTAAGGCGATAAATGAAACTAATGCTGCACAAGACATATATCCAAAGAAAACTTTTGAAATTGTTCCGTTTAAAGAAAAAGATAATGACCAATATGTTTTATGAAATCCGAAAAAAGGTGTTAATGAATTGACCATCAAATATCAGTTTGTTAATATTAATAACAAAAAAATTAAAAGCAATAATGAAATAAAAATTTTCACCTTGGATGTTTAAAATATGAGTAAGGATAAGGAAAATTATAACAATTTAAAGGCCATCATCAAAAGCGATCATCAAGTCGCAATAAAACTAATTAAAGTAGCACAAAAATACAACCTTGACATCGACCAAAACGATTTGCTTAATAAATTAAATAATAATCAATCTGATGATATCACACTATTAATCAAAAATTTAATCTATTTGCTAAAAAAACAACCAATCCAAGAAAAATTTAAACCTATCAAACTAAAAACTGATAAACAACTAGAAAAACTCATAAAAGACTTTAGGAAGGAAAATAAGTAATGAAAAATAAAATTAATATCGCAATAGATGGACCTAGCGGCGTAGGCAAAACTGTAATGGCCAGAATGCTAGCTAGTGAGTTAAATTACATTTTTATAAGTAGCGGAAATTTATATCGTGCTATTGCATATAATGCTATATTAAATGGCATTGATTCTAATAACGAATCAGAAATTAATAAAGCATGAAATTTTGAGGACTTATTCATAACAAAAGATGAAAAAATTTTTCTAAGAGGAGAAGATATTACTCTAAAAATTCGTGAGGATAGAGTTTCTTTGTATGCATCAGAAATTGCCAAATATCAATCTGTACGTTTAAAAGTTAATACATTCATTCAAAAAAAAGGCGCACAAGAAAAGGGAATAATTGTCGATGGAAGAGATGCTACTTACCGTATTCTTCCAGATGCAGAAGCAAAATTCTTCTTATGAGCCACACCAGAAGTTAGAGCTCATCGCCGTTTAAAGCAAAATAATTTACTTGGTATAGAGTCCAAATATGATGAGATTTTAGAATCAATTAAAATAAGAGATGAAAATGATACAAACCGTGATATAGATCCATTAATAGAAAGTGAAGGCAGTATAAGGATTGACTCGACAAATATGAGTGTGGATGAAAACTTTTTAGTAATGCTAAAAGAGGTCAAGAAGAGGTTAAACTAATGAAAAATACAATAGCGTTAATAGGAAAGCCTAATGTAGGAAAATCAACTCTTTTTAACAAAATAATTGATAAAAGAAAATCAATTGTTTATGATACTCCTGGAGTTACTAGAGATAGAATTTATCATAGCGCAAAATGGTCTGGATATGATTTTAATATTATTGATACCGGAGGAATAACACAAGAAAACGAAGACTTTAAAGAGCAAATTAAAAAACAAGCGGAAGTAGCAATCAATGAATCTGAAATTATCGTTTTCATAGTTGATGGTAGAGAACCGATCACATCAGAAGATTTTTTTGTCGCTAGTTTATTAAGAAAATCAAACAAAAAAGTTTTGCTTGTTTTAAATAAGTTAGAATCAAATATAAAAACATTTTTTGATAATCAAATATATAAATTGGGGTTTCAAAGCATTTTTCCAATAAGTGCTATTCATGGCGATGGAGTTGGCGATTTGCTAGATGAAATAGTTAAAAATCTAAATTTTAATGATGATAAACAAACAAATCATTTTAAACTTACCATATTAGGCTCGCCTAATGTCGGAAAATCCACGCTACTTAACACCCTTACCAATGAGGAACGTTCTATTGTATCGAATATTGCTGGAACAACTAGAGATTCTGTCTCTTCAATAATAAAAATTGAAAATGAGGAATTTGAAATTATTGATACAGCAGGTATTAAAAGAAAAAGTAAATTATCCAATAGCATCGAGCACTATGCATTAATGCGAGCCACAGATTCAATACAGGAAGCTGATTTATGTTTATTAATGTTAGATGCCACAGAAGAAGTTAGTCATTTTAGCCAAAATATTATTGGGATTGCCTATGATTTAAAAAAACCATTAATTATTATTGTAAATAAATGAGATTTAATTGAAAAAGATACCAATACAATGGATATTTACAAAAAAAACCTTTCTAAGAAATTAAAATTTGTAGATTGAGCACCTATTGTTTTTATATCTGCTAAGAACAGAGTCAGAATAAGCAAACTAAAAGATGAAATAATTAAAATTAAAAACAATATTTCTAGAAAAATAGTTACCAATCAATTGAATTCAGTAATGATGACTGCACAAATGATAAAACCCGCTTCACCCATTAAGGGTAAAAGATTGTCAATAACCTTTGCAAGACAAATTGATGGAAAAATTCCAACTTTTTTATTATTTGTAAATGATGAAAAATGTGCGCACTTTACGTATTTAAGATATATAGAAAACCAAATAAGGCAAAATTTTGATTTCAGTGGAACACCTATTACCCTTATACTAAAAAATAAAAATAAAAAAGAGGACAAATAATTATGAAAAAAAGAATAGCTATTCTTGGTAGCGGGGCAATGGGTACTGCATGTGGAAATGTTTTAGCTGAAAACGGACATGACGTTATATTTTATGGCATCAATGATAATGAATTGCAGGACCTTGAAAAGGGCTTTAATAAAAAATATTTTGATAATAAATTAATTACCAATTTCAAAACAACAAAAATCCTTGAAAAGGCAATAGAAAATGTTGAATTTATCATCATAGCAATACCTTCAAGATTTATTCCACCTGTTTTTGAAGAATTAATAAAATTAATCAAAAACGACGTAACAATTATTAATGTAATAAAAGGTTTTTGGCCTAATACAAACAGTTTTGTACACAACAAAATGGCTGAAATGGCAAAAGATAACACAAACATCAAAGGCATAACTTCATTAATCGGTCCTTCCTTTGCTATTGATATAATAAATAAACACATAACAATTGTCAATGTCGTTTCAAAGGATATAAATAAAGCTAATGAAGTTAAAACGATATTCACAAATGACTGATTTGCAGTTTCGGCTATTGATGATGTTATTGGTGCTGAAATAGGCTCAATATATAAAAATATACTAGCAATAGCATCGGGCATAATCGCATCATTAGGATATTCGACCAATACACAGGCAGCGCTATTAACTATGGGATTAAAAGAAATGGTAAAATATGGAAAATTTTTAGGCGCTAAAACCGAAACAATATATGATTTATGTGGCTTGGGCGACTTAATTCTTACAGGATTATCAGAAAAATCAAGAAACTACCAATATGGTTTAAACTTCCTAAAAAATAAAATAGATGATAGCCAAACAACCGTCGAAGGGTTATATGCCCTAAAATATATTTATCATCAAAATATATCTAAAAATAAACTAAATTTACCATTAATAGAAGGAATTTACAAAATAGTATATAATAAAGAAAATCCCCAAATTATTATTAATAGCTTAATTAAAAGGGTTTAAACTATTTATTAAATTAAGGAGTCTGAATAATGACAAAGAGAGAATTAATTAAAAAAACATCGGAAGAAACGGGCTTTCAACAAGCAATGGTTGAATCAATTTTTGATCAAGTTGTCGATATCATTATTGAAGAGTTAGCTAATTCAAGACAAATAACTATTTCAGGTTTCGGCGTTTTTTCCTCCAAATATGTAGCTGCAAAAACCCAACAGCATAACATTACAAAAGAGGAAATTGAAGTTCCTTCAAAAATGGACCCAAGATTTAAGTTTTCAGATGTTTTAAAATCAAAAGTTGATGAAATATATCAAAAAATTAAAAAGTAATATTCTCAACTATGTTCAATATTCCAGGAAAAGATAATGATAATTTTTTTCCTCAACACAAGGCTTCTTCATAGTGAAGGGCTTTTTTTGTTTTAAATTTTTCCTGCAAAATATGATGTTCAATTAACAAAAATAAATTTTTAGGCTTAAAATAAATTATTCAAAAAGCAATACCATTATGCTTTTTAATAAGATCAAGGTATTCAATTTGATGCTGTTTAATATTATTAAAAGGTAAAACATCCGATTCAGTACTTTTGGCCTCAAATGCCAAAAACCTTCCTTTATATATTCCATAATAATCAACAGAGCTTTTGCTGCTGATTATTGCATTATCTAGTTTCAACTTTTTATCATGCAATTGAACAGATTTAAAAGTAATATCAAGATTCTTCTTATGGATAATACAAATGCTATTCTTAAAATAAAACTCTCTCGTTTGATTGATGATTGTTTCTAATAACATACCGCGATTTTTGAAATTAGCTTTCATGTTAGAATTACAACAAAAAAACAATAAAATTTTTCCTTGTTTTTTCTCTAATTATTTATTGTATTTATAAAAATTCTCAAAATATTCGTCCTTATTTTTTAACAAATACTTAACTAGCTCTGCAGCCATTAACATTGCCATAACATCATTATGACAATAAATTTTTAGATCTTTAATTTTTCGGTTTCATTCATTATCCTTAATAAGATTTAGGGCTCTTGTCGTAGCAATTGTTAGCGCCTCCGAACCATTTTTAACATTAAGTTTTGAATATGGAGTGATATTATATTTTAAATGTTTATTTAAATTATTATTTGTTACAAAATATTCAATCTTTTTTATTGAATATGATCCATTAATATATCCTAGATTTATCATTCTATCTACAACAAAAATTTTCTGTTTTCGTCCAGAAAAAAAATTGCATATGTCAACAAGACGGTTTACAATAAAATCGATTTTTTTTGCATATTCATTAAATTGAATCTCGTCTAATTTATTTTGTAAACAATAAATATGAAGCGACTCTTTTATTTCAAGTAATCTGCTCTTCTCATAATTTATATTGTAAATAATATAATATGAAACTTCTTGGTCATATAAATCATCGATAATTTTTTTATATGTATTGATATCAAAAGTTAAAGGATCATAAACATAATCATTACTTTCATAAATTTCATCATTCTGCGTCTTTACAATTGATGTTTGAGATATTACTTGATTTCATGCTGGCAAATAATCGAGCATTGGAGTAGGTAATGTTACGCCTTCAAAATCAAACCAAGCAATCTTGGCATTCTTATCCGTTATTACATTATACTCATAAATGCTTTGTATTTCTGGATTTATAGAAATAAGATTATTATCATAAAATTCACTAACAGTTCTCTTTGTTAGTAAATCAACATCATTATTTAAACCGGAAATTAGCTTTAATATTTTTTTGCTTCCAAATTTATATTTAGGGAACTGTTTTTCAACTAATTTATAAAAGAAAATATTCGAATTAAAATTGTCAATGAAATCATCCTTAGTTAAAGTTCAATCCATTTGTAGCGAATCTCTATTATTAATCAAATAAATAAACTCTTTAAATGAACACGTATAATCACTTATATTTTTTGTGTGCTCTTCAATATTTGCCAATCTTTTCTCATTAAAATCGTATCCAGCGGAAATCAATTCACCTTTAACATGGTCAATGATTGATAAATTATTTGTTTTTTTTGATCTTACTGGTTTTGTATATGCAAAATTAGGATCACAAATATATTTAGCTTCAACTTCATCCTCGGATAATAATACTTTATCATTAGGTTTAATATCTACGCCGCCTTTATTTGGAGAACAATATTTTGACAGATTGAACTTTAGGATATTTTTTCTTACATTCTTTTTCTTTTGATATCTAGGTTTTAACAAAAATATCTCATTAATATCACTATTTAGTGATTTGGTGATGATATTATAATTTCAATATGCCTTTAATAGATTTTTTCTATTCGTTTTTTGCGAATAAATTAAATCACCAAAATGTTTTAATTTTGTATCATAGAAAGCAACTTTTGCATAACAAGATTGATATTCAAAGGCTGGATTTATAATCAAACGATAATTTTCATTTATTGATTTAATTGTATCAGCCAATACGTCATCCTGCTTTTGCTTCAATGATATATATTTGATTTCTTCGTCCTTTATATGATATCTTTCTTTATAAAAATCAACTAAAAAATCAATTGCCTGATCATAAACGGTATCTAAGCCCGAGGAAAGAATATTAACTGTTGTAAAAATGGAAAAAAGAAAATTTAAATTTTTATATACATCTTCATCAACTGTGTTATTAATTAATTCATGATTATTACGAACTGTTTCCTTTAAAAAATCTATTTTTTCCAGGGTGTCGAGTTCTTGGATATAGTCTTGCTTTTCCTTATCTAAATATTTAGACGCAAACTCGTTTGAAATATTGTCTATTTTATCAAAATAAAAGTTAATAAGTTCATGATTGACACTAGAATCATTATCGTCCTCTAAATCAAAATTAAAATTACCTGCAAAAATTTCATGGCTTGAATCTAAATTGCCATCAATGCTATTAAATACTAACCATGGGTGTGTAGTATTAGCAACTAAAAAATCGCTAAATGAATATCTTACCTTATTTTTCATACTCTGCCACAGCCTTGCCTTCATTAACTCACTCTAGATATAATTTTTTTCATTCATCATAATTCTTACATTCTAAATATTTTACAATATCAACATCTATACTATTATTTCAAGTAGGACTAATACCTAATTTTGTGTATTTATCATATCATTTTTTGCATGCTGCCATATCATCCAAGACTTGTTCTTCATTTACCTCAAAAGGTCAGCCCTTAACAACTCGATTATTTATGTCAACTAAATTAGGGTCTTTGTAATCTTCTTCTTCTAAAAAACAAGCAATAATTGCAAAATGTTTGGCCCCCATCAAATACGAATATAATTGTGCTTGTTTTAAATAAGCAACATTAATCATACCTTGTTTCCAAGATTCAAGTTTTTTGCTTCCGACGGTTTTTATTTCAATAATCATCCTCTTTTCAGCAATATAGCCATCTGGTAATCCGCCAAAGAAAACATTATTTTTGAAATAATCATAGTTAAACTTTTCGGCAGGGAACCGTTGAATAGGTAAATTGAATGATTTTTCAATTTTTTCAAGAATTTTAGGTTCTAGAATAACTCCGGCATTTACATATTTCGGATCCAATACTGGAAATCTAAAATTAGCTATTCTCGCAAATGCAGCAAAAGGGCTATTAAACTGAGTTAGTTTTAAAATATCTCCAAGAGCTGAACCAGTTATTTTTCTAAAACCGCCAAATTCACCAGGTTTTTTTGATAATAAGTTTTTATGGTATTCAGCAGTTAATTTAACTGTTTTTGTTTCATGATCAACTACATATTGATTGCCGTTATAATGCAAGCGGTTGGGAATAATTATTTTCTTTTCTTCATTCATTTATTTACCTCACTTATACTTAAAAAAAAATAAAAATAAATACATTTAAGTTATTATTTATTAATTTTACTAAGTATTATGTTAACTATATTTGAATTTTTTTAAAAAAATAAACGAAATAATATGGATTTAACTAAAAACATAGCTTTTCTTGCTATGTTTTTTTCTCGTTACCTATCTTAATATAATGATATTATTTTAATAAATTAATAATTTTTTTCTCACTCTCATTTAATTCAGGTTCAATATCAAGTCTTACGTGACAATAACCAGATGGATTTCTTTGCAAATAATTTTGATGATATTCTTCTGCGATTACAAAATTTTTGAGAGGTAAAAGTTCTACATAAAATTCACTATAATTTCCCTTTAAAATATTAAATAACTTTTCTAATTTAGTAAAATCACTTTCATTATCATAGTATACACCGGTTCGATATTGGATACCAATATCACCTCCCTGCTTATTTAAGGATCCTGGATTAATAATTCTAAATAAGTGTAAAACAAGTTCCTCTAAAGAAATTTTCTCATCATCATAAATGACCCTCACTGTCTCAGCATGTAAGGTTGATTTAATTTGATAATATGAGGTTACATCAGTATTACCGTTTGCATAACCAGTCTTAGTTTCTATAACACCTTTTAAACGCGAAAAATAGGCTTGCACACCCCAAAAGCATCCGCCAGCTAGATAGATAGTTTTTTTCATAATTTTCCTCCTTATTTAATTTAATTTTAAGTTAATATAATACTTAAAAACCAAGCTAAATATATCTTAATTTCTATTAGGTATTCATAATTTAAATTATTATTAGTTTATTTTAATATAATACATTAAAAATAAAAAAAGATATCAGCCTTTATTTTATGTTTTTTTATTTTGTTATAAATCAACTTATTTTTAGTAGTTTTTAAAATATTTAACATCTAAAATTTTATTTTTTTATATTTTTTAGCAATGCTCTTATAAATTTCAAGAATATTTTCATAAAAATTAGCATTATTCTTATCAAGCAAAGAAATTTGCTTAATTCCTTCTAAAATATCATCAATCATTCTTAAATTTCTAGCCTTATTGTATCCTCTTCAAATATCATATTTTTTTCTAAATTCTTCATAATACTCTTCTCTTGATAATCAAGGATTAAAGCAAATCATAATTTCTCTAAATAATGAAAATAAAATCAATATTTCGGAATTATACATATCAGTTATAATAATATATTTTTTAGGGCCAAATGAAAAGGTTATCGATCTTGTCATCGTTTTTTCAATATAGGGTAGTTTTATTAACTCAATATTTCTATCTTTAAGAAGTAAAGAAACTTTGCTAATTTTTTCATCAAAAGAATCAATTTCATTAAACAGTGTATCAATTAATCTAACAATAACAAATTTTGGTAAATATTCCTTAAATCTTAATCTTGAAGCAATGTCTTTTCCTTTAAAATTTTCTCTAATGAATAATTCACAAAAACGAATAAAAGGGATTCTATTATGTTTTGTAATTTTGCAATGATTAATATACAAATGTTTTGAAATATGCTTTGAATATTCCTCAATGTTCAATGTTCCATAATATTTTTCAAGAAATTCAATTATTTCTTCTTCACTTGGCGACTGGCTAAGCCTATTATCACCTAAGATATTAGTAAGATAACGATTTTTTTCAAGTATCTCCCAGCCTAGTCTTTTAATTATTTCTGCTTTATCTAATGGGCCAACATTAAGATTATTTCTAAAAAAATATCATTTATTTGTTAAATAGCCAATTTTTAGGTCTAGCATTTTTTCTAAATCTTGAATTAAATTAAGACTAACATCATCTCTTAAATCGTTTAACAAGTTAAATATTTTTCTTCGATCGGCTTTAATCTTTTTGCAAACATCATTTGTCTTAATTTTGGCAATTTTGAAAATATTTCTTAAAAATTCTCCAAAGGTTGTACATGAATTTATTCGATTCTCTAACATCAATAAATCTTTTTTACTCATATAACATCTTAACCTTTCAGCAACAAGTTTATAATACCAATTGGAAACAATTTTATAATTAATTTTAGTTAATTACTTTGTTAATTTAAATTTTATTTAATTTTTCACATTATTTTAATAAAAATCGCATAAATAAGACAAAAATGCAAAAAAAATAAAAATATAGTTAAACTATTTTTGTTATAATTTATTAAAGTAATTTAATTTTAAATGAGGTAAATATATGAAAAAAAACATAAAGTTATTTTTATCACTATCACCTTTAATAGCAGTTTTAAGCACTCCATTAGTAGTTGCATCATGTAGTAATAAAAATGGCGATTCAACTGCGGAAATCAACCAAATTATTTCAAAAAAAGACCAAATTCAAAAAATTATTAAATATGAGGAAGATTTAAATGAAAAAGAGAATGCTCAAAAAATACTAGAAGAGATAAATAAACTTAAAAAAGATGAAAAAGACGAAAAAAAGGTTAAATCATTATTAGAAAAAATAAAATTAGCAATATCAAGTTTCAATAAAAGAAACACACAAGAAAAATCAGGATTAATTGTTCAAAAAATAGCCGAAAATCAAGAAGAAGTTATTGCTTCTGATGTAGTTAAGGAATTAAAATCAGCAAAAAAATGAGAAGATGTTAAAAAAGTTTTTTCAAAATATTCAATTATTTTTATCGAAAATGAATTAAGAGAAAAAGAAGAATTAAGTATCTCCGCTTCAACTCATTCGCATGATGATGAGGGTGAAATTCACCTAGATATTAAATTCAAGGTTTTAAATACTACAATTAGATTTACATTAATTGGTTTCAAAAAAATCGAACCTGTAAAAATGATTTCAAATTGAAAATTTACAACAAAATTAAAAAATAAAATTGAAGAAAAAGAAGCACAAACTAATTTCTTGAATAAACTAAAAGCAGAGCAGGAAAAAGGCTTTAAAAATTTATTAGAAGAATTACAAAAAACACTACCAATCGAAAAAATTGATAAGAATAAAAATGATATTGAATTTAGTATCAATTTTGATGATTCAAAAACTAAATTTGTAGATAACTTCTTAATATTAAATATAAATTTCTATAACACCGCAGACAAAAAAATAGTTCAAACAGAATCAATTCAAATAGAAAATATCGATGACCATCACGAAGAATAACGCATTCAAAATACGCCAATGATAGATAAAGTTAAAAATAGGGGGTAAATTATGACAACTAAAATTAAAATAAACTTGTTCAAAAATATTGCTTTCTATTTTTTTATTTTCTTTATTTCAATTGTTATTATATTCTTTGCAATAAATGTTTTAATTGAACCTCAAATTAAAAAAAATATAGCTATTTATTCACAAATTTCACATAACTATGGAGCTAGATTTAAGACCTTTTTAACAAATTTATTTACATTTAATCCCGGAAAAATATACTCTCATGAATTAGCCAGTGTTGAAAATAACATTTTATTTCTCTACCTACGGCAATTTCGTTGGACCTTTTTAATAAGTCTATCAGTATTTATTATTAGCTTTATTGTCAGCAACATATTAGGAGTGTTTTCTGCTTATAAATTTAATAAATCATATGATGTTATAACCTCTATTATTATTTCTTTTTTAGGTTCCTTACCAATCTTAATTATTTGCATTCTTGCTTTATCAAGTGCAGACATATTTGGCTATCCCTCGCAGTTTTTAAATAGTAAACTTAGCTTTGCTTCGCTAATAGTTCCTATACTAATTTCTTCACTTCCAACAGTAGCTATCTTCTTTTCTAAATCAAGAAAAAAAACGTTTGAAATTCTTAAATCAGATTATTATCTATTTGCAAAAACATATGGAATGAAAAAGCGTGATTTACTAAAAAAAGTTGTTTTAAAAGAATTGTTAATTGGCGAACTCAACTTATTTTTTGTTCTCTATGTTTTATTATTCACAATAACAATTTTAGTTGAAAGAATTTTTTCAATCCCAGGCCAAAGTTTATTAATTTCATTTGCTTTCAGAAAAGGTGAAGTAGATATTATTATGTTTTACTTTATCTTTAATTTTATTTTACTAAGTTTTCTTTTATTAATCAATAAAATCGCTATAATAAAGTTGAGCCCGAAAAACGAATTCACTTCTTTACTTCTTTTTAAAAAATATAAACGAGGTAAAAATGCACAATAATCTATTTAACTTTGCAAGAGAAAAAAAATCGAATTCGAATCCTTATGTTATCCATACAAATTCCGCAAAACAATACTGAAAAAGATTTTTTGCCAATAAATTTAATCTTATTTGTTTTATATGCTTTGCTATTTTAATATTAGCTTTATTAATTGCCACATTTTTAATTAAAAACTCTCCTACTCACTCAATCAATGAAAATACAACACTAGTTAATGACCTGCCATCAAATTTTTCTCAAAAAATAACAAAAAACTTTAATCGTGGTGTTGAATTAGATTTTATAAGAAACATCGCAAAACTGGAAGCAAAATCAGCGGCTAGTGAACATAGAAACTTAATATTTTGAATTGAATTTGACTCAGCTAGAGATATTGGTGGAGAGCAAACTATTTATACAGATATTGTTACTTTAACATACAATCCTTACAATCTAATCAAAGCAGTAAATCTCTTACAATTATCTAAAGATATGCCCATAGAAATTCCTAATGGTTTATTTCTAGGAACAAACAACCAAGGAATTGATATATATGCTAGAACGATAACATCTATTTGGTCAACTATTTTAGTAATTCTTGCTGCAATTATTATTAATATTTTTATCGGTTTTAATTTTGCGGTTATTATAAATATTTATAAACAAAATATAATTGTACGATTTATTGATAGAATAATTAACTCTATTAGTGTTATCCCAGAAATTATTTGAGTTTTTCTATTATCTATTTTTATCGGAACAAGTTTATATGGGTTATTTATATCATTATCAATAATTTGCTGAATTTCATATTTCAAATTTGCAAAAGAAGAAATCAATTCCTTGCTAACACAAGAATTTATCGTTGCTTCTAGGGCTGTTGGTGCATCAAATTGAAGAATTGCCTATAATCATATTTTCAAAAGAATTTTTGCAAACTTTCTAATAATATTAGTTGAAAGATTTTCTATTAATATCTTAATTGCTTCTTCATTAGCATTCCTAGATTTTATTAATGATTCAAATAGCATAAATATAGGTTTCATTTTAAAAGAAGCAATTAGTTTGGTATCCAATAATCCTGGATATCTCTTAACCGCATCAATATTTATAATTGCTTTTTCAATAAATTTAAAGCTACTATCATCAAGTTTAGCTAATACATTTAACCCAAAAACAAAATAAAATAGGCCAAGCATACTTCGCAAAGAAATTCAACTTAGGCCTATTTTTTTAAATAATTCAATTAATTAAGATTTAATTTATCAGATATACCTTCCTTTTTGGCAACATCAATCAATATTTTCTTAATACTTTCCATAATTTGTTTAGCTTTGGCTTGATATTTATCATTAATTAGATTATTGGATTTGTTAAAATCCATATTTTCACTAAATAGTTTAATTAAAAAATTATAATCTGATTCATAGTTTTTTTGGCCAATGTTGTCAATAACATTTTCTTTTAAAACTTTAAAATCTTTTTTTAATTCACCTATTATTTTTTGATCCTTTACACTCTTTTTTAACAATAAATGCCATAACCCCATTTCAAAGGTAAGATTAACAATGGCATGTGAATGAGTATGAGAATTCTTGTCACTCTCGATATTTATCTTGTCAAGATCTTCTATTTTCGAAACTTTTTTTTCATTAAATACATTCTTTCTTAAAAAATCTCAGGCATCGATAATGGACTTTTGCAGCTCACCAAGATTAATATCCTTTCCACTCAATCTCTTATCAATAATTTCGATAAATTTAATAAACTGTTGATTATCAAAAACTAAATTAACATCGTTCAAAACGGCATCAACATCTTGAAAAATTAGTTGATATTTATCTAAAAGTTTAGCTAAACTTGTTTTTTGTTTACCTGCTTCTTCTAATCATTTAACAAAAAAATCATTAATTTTTTTTGAATTCTCAGGTTTTCCTTGGTCGATAATTAATGCAGCAACCTTGTTTCTAAAAGCATCTATTCTTCTTATAATTCTAATATATCGCTTACGATAATTTCGATACGTCTGTTTAACTTCTAAAAATAATTTCAAGAGTTCATTATCGTATATTTTTTTTATTTCAAGTGTTGGTTTATTTTCAAGTTTTATCTCAACAATGTTACTCTTATTTTCTATCGATTCATTTAATGATACATTTTCTGAATCATTTGGATATCTTATACATGAGATCGAAATAGCAGGCAACCCAAATAAAGATAATCCCAAAAAACTAGTCAAAATTTTTTTGATCCTCATTAGTTATACCAACCTTTCAAAATTAATAAGTGTAAATATATCATTAGATTTTTGAACATCATAGCCCTTAAAATAATTTCAATAAACAGAAGCCTTTGCTATAACTTTATCATTTTTTGATTTATACTTAAAATCAGACGGATTATTAAATGAAATAAAATTTAATTCAATATATAATTGACCTAATTTATTTTTTTCTGGTATTAAATTAAGTTCAATTCTCTTTATACCATCTAATGTTTTGCCTTGTTTATTTTCTAGAGCATAAGCTAATAAATAGTTATTAATATATGCTTCAAGCACCTTGACTTGATATGAATTATTATCTAAAAGCGAAACATCAAAATTTTGTCTACTATCGTTATTTCAATAATTAAACAATTTATCCATCTTATTTGATGCTTCGTTAAGCCCTTCCATAAACGCTGAATCCTTGTTACTGTTAACAAAATCCGAAAGTTTTATGCCAGCTTTTATCCCATTATTACTTGGTTTAAATGAATAAATATCCTCAGGTAAAATATTTGCGTTATTTTTATTTTTAGTAATCAACCCCTTTAACCTGTGCCCATGATCATCAAAGTTAGAACTTAACCAGGAATATTTCTTTTTTGTGCCATCTTTCTTAGTAACCTCAACAATTGCTCTAAAAACCTGATTAGTGTCAAAATAATCAGTAAATTCAAAATCAACTATTTTATATTCAAGATCTTCTTTTTTTCTATATTCTGGAATCTTTATTACAAAGATCTCATCTTTTAGATTTCAAAATAAATTCATCAAACCTTTGGCATTTCAATAATCTTTTGAACCTGATGACTTTATGAAGTGATTAATATTATCAATAATTGTTAAATATCTCTTTCCATCCATGAATAAAAGGGGATTTTCGACGTAATCAGTAAATAATGGATATTCTTCTTTTATTCCTTTAGTTCCGACCCCAAATTTTCCATTTGTGGCATAATTTCTGAAGCCATTTAAATAATACTTTTTATTCTTATTTTTAGATTTTATTAATTCTTGACCGTTTCAATCCTTAATACTACTTATCTCAAAGGAAATATAATCTGTAGCTCCAGAGTATGAATGTTTTATTTCACTATTACTCCAATCAATATCGATTGATGCCACATCAACGTTAAACTTATTTAAATAAAGTTTTAATAGTTTTACAAATGTTGATCTCATCTCATTATGTTCATTTGACAAAAAAGATTTTGCTTGTATATATTGAGGTTGAATTCAATTCGAAAACAATACCCTATGCTTTTTAGCATTAATAAGATATTTACGATTCATTATAGAATAATTCAAATCAATATCTTGGTTCAATCTAAAAATTACTGTCTGTATGTCCTCAAAATAGGGATCCCTATTTCTATTAAAATCTTTTCCAAATATCAATGATAAAGTTGTAAATCATTCGTCATTAAAAGAACCTGCTGAGTCAACATCATCAAACGAATATTCATTCAAAAAGCTATTAATATCACTCTTTTCATCTGAATCAAATATACGAATATTATTATTGCCAGTAGTAAACTGCTTTCAATTATTTCTATATGGAAAATCCGGTTTATATTCAACCCATTCATTTTTATTAAGTAGGTACATTTTTTTGTTTTCTATCTTTACTGCATCAAAATTATGGCGGCCATTCTTATCGAATCAATAAAATATATGTTCATCTTTTTCTATTGAAGCTATTTGGCTAAGAGTTAATCTATTCAAAAATACTCTCGATACCTTATCAATATCTAAATATACTTCTTTTTTAATATTTTGACTACAACTTAAAACTGCAAAAGGAATTGCCACAATAGGAGAAATTAATAACAAATTTAATAGCTTTTTTCTTATTTTCATAATACAAATTTTATCACTTTTTTTTATATTATAGTTATAAAAATATTGTATAATTATTACAAAATTACGAATTAATAAACATTGTGAAAGGAGGTAAATATATGATAATAAATAACGTGGGAACTGCATTTGAAAACAATATAGAATTAACCATATTTATAAATATACTAGTTTATATCCCAATATTAATGATTTTACCACTCATATTATTAGGTCTCCTTTCGTTTATAAAGCCATCTGAAAAAGCAAAAAAAGGTAATGCAATTATTTATATGTACGCTTTTTCAACTGGAATGTTTTTAATGATTGGAGCATTCGGTTTTTTGCGGGAAGGATATAAAATTGCTATCGATTTTACACATGATGGCCCAAATAAGTTTGGTTCAGAAATAAACAGGACACTAGTAACTGTCGGTATTCTCGGGATAAGTGCATTAATAGGCTTTAGTGTTGTTATTGCAGGAAGGTATTTATTTATTAGAAAATCTAAAATAGATCCTCATAAAAGTCATGAAGAACATAACCACTCAGATCACCTAATTTCATTTAAAGATATTGATAACCCCAAAGCAGCTTGATTAGCAATTGTTATGTTATTAAGTCACAGAATAATTGATGGTTTTTTTATTGGATATTCAATATTTAAAATAATATTTACACAAAATACTTTTTCAAGTTCACTTACTCTACTAATAACATTTACCATCCACATCCTTATTGAAGTCACAATCATATACTTCCGTCAAATTCAATATGGAGAAAAAAAAGGAAAGGCAGTTTTATATAATTTCATAACTTTTTTACTTATAATCCCCTTCATTTTTTTAGGAGCATTTACTGGGCGATTCATAAACGATGATTTAAAATGAATACAATCCTCATTATTGATTTTTGGAGGCGCAATTATCATATTTACCGCTATCTTTGAACTAGTCCCCGAATTTATTCATATAAGAAACAAAGATACTAAAACTTTATATCGAACATTAATAATTTTTGCTGCTTCTATTGTCACAACAATAATGCTTTTAAGTTTTCATAGTCATGTTTAAACAAACTAAGGGAGGAAATAAAATGAACAAAAAAATGATTTTATTAACACCGTTAATCAGTTTAATGCCCATAATTACAATATCATGTGTAAAAAATAATTTCAACACCAATAAATATCGTTTCATTGAAAAAAATAATTATGGCAATGATTATGCTAGCTTTAGCTACCTTGATGATAACTATACTAGTAAAAATATTCACAAAATTAACCTAGCAACAGCAGCAAAACTAATACGAATAAAATCAAGCCAACAGCCCTTAATTGATTTTAGAGACAATATTGTTTTAGCTCCCTCAGAACTTCATTATAAATTAGAATGGGCCAACAAAATTAATATCACAACGCCAATAGGCACTAATGAATATAGTAATGATAATACTGATATTGTAGATTATGAAAATGAATCAAACAAACCAGAAAATGGTATTTTTAAGCCTAAAAAGGATAAGGGTAATGGTTTTAACTCACCCTTCCTATTTGTTCCTTCGAGTGATATCAAATCAATAAATAACCCAAACTTTGCTAAAGATTTGAATAACACAAATAAAGTTATAATAGACATCAAAAATAGAGACAATGTTTGGATTAATTACCTAGGCAATATTATAAATACCAATAATCATATTAACCACAAATCATTTAAACTGGGGTTATTATCAAAATTGTTACGAAACAAAGAATATCGCCACTCTTTTGCTACAAAGCATAAGATTGATCTTTCAAAATATAACAATAAAAAACTACAAAAAAATGATGGTTTCGATCTATATAACTACCTAATTCAAAATGATATTGATGTTGATGCACTACTTAATTTTGATAATAATAAAATTACTATCAAAACAAGGGACGGATCATTTAAAAATCTAAAACAAATATTTGATAATATCCTAATTATTCAAAATTATCTAGATGCAATTCCTTATGAAATAATAGAATCAAGTTACAAAGATCCCCTAAAAAATCTTGATTGATTTTTTAATTATGGTGAAACCTACCAAAACAGATTTTATGCAAGTAATTATTTTATTTCGCATATGAATGCCAATGAAACTACCTTAAAAATAAATAAAAACTATCAAAAAAATGAAGATGATAATCTTAAAGAAATAATCATTCAATACAACTCGTTGCCCTTATCGCAATCTACGTTTTCACTCCAATCATTAAATGCTTTTAAGCAAAATATTATTTCAAAAATAGAATATGAAGACCTTAATTTAGATGAAAAAAACTATATTCTTGAAAACTATAAGAAATATAATTTTTCATATCAAAAAAATTATAATAGATATTCAATTAACAACAATATTATCATCAACCAAAATCCTGATATAAAAACGAAATATATGAATAAAAACTTTATGAAACTATATTATGGATTAAAAGATAATAACTCACTAGAACTTAGCAAAAATAATTTGACATTTCAATCATTATTTAACAACCTAATAAACCAGTATAGCCTAATTGAGGATGACAAAAATCTATGATTAAGTCAAGCACCAGAAAATCTTGATATTTTAGCTTCTAATGAGGCTATTGGAATAAGTGAACTAAAGGATGCATATAATCAAATATCGAAACCTATTATTTTTGGAGCAAATAATAAAAAATTAAGTGATACATTCCAATACCAAAATAAAAATAGACTAAATGATCCATTAATTGTTTTTGTTGAAGACAAGATTAAATCAACATGATTTAAATTTATTGAAACTAACCTAAGAAATATAATTGATAATTTTTATAAAACATCTAATTCAAATGAAAATATTTATGTAAATATTCCTATAATGATCACCAAGGATAATCAATTTATTAACAAAAGGATACTGCTGATTAAAAAGATTTTTAATTCTATCGACCGCCGGCTAAACATAGATATAACTAAAATTGATAACTTTGAAAAATATCAAGAATTTTTTGAGAGAAATAAATCAATATACAAAAAATCTACATTTAAACTATTCCAGGGAACAACGCCAGAATATTTATACAAACAATTAACAAATTTTGAAAATAATTTAAATAAATTAATTGACCTTATATCTAAAAATAAGAAAGATTATTTAACTAGTTTTGAACAGATTATTTCATTGCATAATTTTTTAGTGAATAATAATATAAATCTCAAAAATAGTTTGAGCAAAACACAAGAAACATTATTTATCACTTATCTAAGTAATTTAGAAGTAGAAAACCAATTAAAACTTATTAATGAAATTAATAATCTAATTAGTTATTCAATAAATCTTATAAATCAAATTAACATCAATAGCTTTTCTAAAATTATTTATCAAAATAACATCATTAAACCACTTGGTTGAAATAACTTAAATTATTTACAAGATATAAAAATTAAATAAGGAGAAAAAAATGATTAAAAATAAGAAGAAAATATTCTTATCAATAATTGCTACTAGTTCTATCCTCGCACTGCCAATTGTTACATTATCATGTAATTTTGATAAAAAAAATCCAAATAAACCAAAAGTACAATTATTAACCGACTCACAAATCCAAGAAATAAAAGACAAATTTGAATTCACATTAAAACCCGAGGGCAAAAAATTAAATGAAGAAGGAAAATTATATGCCTTATGAGATAAGTTTACAAAATCAAAATATAATACTAAAATAAATACTTTTCAAATCATTAATTGAGATGCTGAATTTAAAAAAAACTTTTCATTTAAATATCATAAATTAAATGGTTTAGGTTCAGCACATATATATGAATTCAAACTGGCATTTGATGGACAAACACCAATAATTAAATACACTATAAAATGTGTCGATAGAAATTATCAAGAAGAAGCTAATGGAATAGTCAAATTGCAAACTGATTAATTTAAAACATTAAAAAATGGAGTGGTATAATATAGATATGAAAAAGATAAAAAAATTTCTAATATTTAGTTCATTTAGTGGAATCGTATTTCCGCTAATAGCTGTTTCGTGTGGAGGACCGACAAATAGCCAAAACAATCAGCTTTTGCCTGACAAAAGTCAAAATAATGCAACAGGCAAAATAAACCCTTTAAAACGTCCTAAAGCAAAACTTCTAACGACTTCACAATTAGGCGAAATAAAAAACTCGTTTTCATATACCCTAACAAATGAAGGTAAAAAGTTACCTCGTGAAGAATTAATGAAAATATTGCAAAAAATTAGAGCTGATTCCTATCCAATTGATAGGGGAATTACATCAAAAGCTGCTAATGACCCTTCAAGAACGTTCGAAAATGTTAAAGCAAATGAAAATTTTAAAAAATATTTATCTTTTACATCAACATTAGGAAACTTAAAATATCTTTCTGGTCATGTTATAGAGATGGAATTTGTACTTGAAGGTCTTGAAAAGAAGCAACCTGCTATCAGATATTCTGTAAAATGCCTAGATATAATTGTTAATGGGAAAATGAACACTGAGGCCACTGAGTATATTTATTTGGATTTAGACAATTAAATAAAAATAGGATCTATTAAGTCAGATCCTATTTTTATTTCTTAATTATTTCATTTAATGAATATTTTACAAGAAATATTAACTAAAAGAAACTTTTTCGTATTTATAAAAAACTTTCTTAGTTATATCGCAAACCTCACCCTTGCGATCATCATGTTGCACTGCACTACACTTGTCAAAAGCCAATAGAGCATCATCAATACCCTCATATTTAAAATTATATTCAGACTTAATTTTATGATATGCCTCAATATAAATATCATCAATTTCATTTTCGCTTTTATTAACAAAAAAACAATGTGTTAATTCATGCAAAATATAGTTAAAAATAAATGCTTCACAATTAAAAATATCCGAAACAAATATAAGTCTTCTAGCTCCTTTTTGAAAAGTAATGGCCGCAATATCGCTATTCTCGATAAAAGGCATTGTAATCAAAATAATTCCTTTAGTCAATAAATAATTTTGTATTTCATCAATTTTATTTTTAAAGTTTAAATTTTTAGCGCATATTAATTTAACAACTCTTTTATACACAACTTCAAAATTATTTTTTCTAAAAACACCAATTTTTTTAGTACTAATTGTTTCCAAAACCGATAACTCACAAAATCTAATTCAAACCTTACTATTAGGGTTGGCATAAATACTTTCATCTGCTAGTGCATTTTCACGCAAATATCGGGTATAATTATCTAAATTAGCAACGCCATAAAACCTATTCATAATCATCAATTTTTTGCTAATAGGCATATCCTTTGTTAATTTAATATTACTTACCAGTGGCAAACTTGGATTCTTAATGATAAAGTCCTCTCCATATTGCACCAAAAGTTTTTCAGCATCTTGCAGATTAGATTTTTCCTTATTAGCATATATTGAATAAACCTCAGATAGCGTACCTAATTCCAAATTAAAAACATTTTCCAAGCCTTCAATAATTGCAATACTTAAATTAACATTCGTTTTGCTATTAATAATTATGTAGACATATTGAGCACTAAGCCCCAAACGTTGTGCCAATTCTTTTTGTGATATTGAAAATTTTTCTAAATAATAAGAAATTTCTTCTCCAAAATTATTTCCATGCAAATCAAGATGTTTTAAATCGCAAACATGTTCAGTTTCCATAAAATCCCCATTTTATTTTGCAGCGTGGATAATGTCTTCATTTTTTACTGCGCTAGGTATTAATTGATTCATCGAAAATTGTCTTTCCTCAGTTAGATCAGTAGAATGCAATACTACCTTGGAATCTTTATCTAAAAATTGAGACATTACTTGTAGACAGGCACCGCATGGGAATAATATTTTATTCAAATTGCTAATTATATGTATTTCCTTAAATGTCCCCACTTCTGCACCATATGCTACCGAACCAAAAAGTGCAGATCTTTCAGCGCAAAGTCCACTAGGATACGCAGCATTTTCACAATTGACTCCATAATATTCATTGCCCAACTTATCAATAGCTAAAGCTGCCACTTTAACCTTTGAATATGGTGCAAATGAATAGTTTAATTTTTCTTTTAATAATTCTTTGTTCATAATAATAATTATACTATTTATAGTTTTCAAAACTATAAAACTAAATAATACAAATTATCTTTGCTTATATCAAATATAAAAATCAAATTAAAGTGTTAAGCATTTTTACTTAACATTTATTTTTTTATGTTAAAATTTTTTTATTAAAATTTAAATATACTAAAAATATATAAAAACTTCAAGGAGGAATACTTATGGTTAAATTAAGACTAAAAAGAACCGGAAAAAAATTCCATGCTACATATAAAGTTGTTGCTTCTGATGCTAGAGCACCACGTGATGGAAAATTTATTGATGAATTAGGATACTATGATCCTCATACAAAAAATTTATATCTAAATGAAGAATTAACAACTGTATACTTAAACAACGGAGCAAAGCCTACTGAAACAGTTAGAACTCTTTTAAAGAAGAACGATTTCTACAAAAAATACATCGAATCAAAAAACAAATAGTTATGAAAATAAACATTCTCACAATATTCCCAGAACATTTTGAAGCATTTAAAACCTATAGTGTTATAGGCAAAGCAATACGTCTTGGGCACCTAGAATTAAATATTATTGATTTTAGAAAATTTTCAAAAGAAAAAAGAAATAAGGTTGATGATTCTATATACGGCGGGGGTGATGGAATGCTTCTACAAGTCGAGCCTATCGATCTCGCTCTTGAAACACTACCCAACAGCTATAAAATCCTAATTAGTCCACAAGGACAAAAATTCAACCAAATGAAAGCACACGAACTTGCTAAGCATAATGAAATAACACTCGTGTGTGGCCATTATGAAGGTTTTGATGAACGCGTTTTAAATTTTGTGGATGAAGAATTATCAATTGGAGATTATATTCTAACAGGCGGAGAAACTGCAGCTATGGTTGTTTGCGAAGCTGTTGCTAGATTAGTTCCCGGAGTTTTGCGCAAGGGGAGCCATCAAAACGAAAGTTTTGAAAACGAAGGACTACTTGACTATCCCCAATACACTAGACCAGCAGAATATAAAGGACTAAAAGTTCCTGAAATATTACTTTCTGGTAATCATAAACTAATAAAAGAATGACGTGAGAAACATGCTTATTTAAAAACACTAAAAAATCGTAAAGATATTATCGAAAGGATAAAAAATGAGAAGTAGCTTATTAGAACTTGTAGAAAAAGACCAAATTAGAACAGATCTTCCCGAAATAAGAGAAGGGTACATAGTTAGAGTTCATGTTAGAATTAAAGAAGGCGATAAAGAAAGAATTCAAGTATTTGAAGGGCTAGTTATTGCTGCATATGGTGAAGGTATCAATAAATCTATCACTGTTAGAAAAGATTCATATGGTATTGGCGTTGAACGTGTATTTAAAATTAACTCTCCTTTAATTTCTGCTATTCAAGTAACTAGAAAAAATAAGGTTAGAAGAGCTAAACTTTACTACATGAGAGGTCTTAAAGGAAAAAGCGCAAGATTGAAAGAAATTAAAAAATAGTTATTCTTGTATCTTAAAAAAGCATGTTTCACCTAACATGCTTTTTTTATAACAAAAAATAATTTTTTCAGCAATCACCCTAAAAATAATTAATATTGCTATCTTAGTAAATTAGTTGCAAAACATCGTATCCACAGTTTTTCAATAGCTAAAATAATTTTCTTAATATCAATATTTTCAAAATAAGGAGCTTTATTACCAAAAGTATTAAAAAAATAGCAATTCAAAATAAGTATCAATACTTCTATTTTGCTTCTAAGGATTGCTATTTAACTTGTGCAAATACATATTCTTAATCTAAAAATTATTACAAAAACAATTACTATTTTTTGCTAGGCATTCTATTTTTTTGCAAACCATAATATAAGTTTGGAAAATTATTGCCTAGCATACATCAGTTATCTTCATATTTAAATTATAAAAAATTATTCACAGCTAAAATCAGCATATACTCTTGGCTTTGTTAACAACAAAAAAATTAAGGTTCGAGATTTCTTTGCATTTTTCAAAATTATCTAGTCTTTTATCTCCAAAATATCTTATGTTATAATCATCCTCTATTTTATTTCTGCAAAATCTTTAATAGTAATTTCCATGTTTTGCAAATATCAATTGTACTTTTGCTATTTTGCCTAAAACAAATCAAATAAATTAAATTTTATTTCATTAATTAAATTTAAGGGTAGAATATTTTTTCTTCTAATTTGCATTTATTAAAATAAAAAACTCTTTTTTTCCTTTTTTAAGGACTGCATACTTATTATCATATCTATCAAAATTAATTACAATATTTTCATTTTCAACAATCTCGTTATCAAGCATAAAGGATTTTTTAGCTATAAATTCTCGAGTTTCCCTATTTGAAGAAGTGATTTTATTTTCCTTTATAAAATCAATAAATTTAGTACCGTGTTTAACACTAAAAGTTTTAAGGGATTCTTTAATTATTTCAATATCGCTAATTAATAATTCCTCTTTACTATTTGCAAATAAAATTTCACTTATTTTTTTTGCTTGATTTGCATATTGTATTCCATGAATATCCTTAACCACTTCAAATGCTAAAATTCTTTGCGCTACTCTTTTAAATTTAGCTTGCTCATGCTCTCTCATAATATTCTGAATTTCATCTAATTTAAGAAAAGTTAATGTCTTTAAATATTCATCCACTTTGGAATCTGATTGATTTAATAAAAATTGATATAGAGAATAAGGAGTTGTCATATTTTTATCTAACCACAAGGAGCCGCCACCAGTTGACTTACCAAATTTATTTCCATTTTCATCAGTTAATAAATTAATTGTTAAAGCAATCGCACAAGCAGCGTCTCCATAAATTTTTCTAATAAACTCAAGACCAGTTGTAATATTACCTCATTGATCTGAACCGCCAGCCTGAATCTTCACATCATACTTTTCAAACATGTTCTTAAAGTCTCAACCTTGAATAAGCTGATAACTAAATTCAGTAAATGTTAATCCATTATCCAATCGAGTTGCAATACTTTCTTTTTCTAATAAATAATTTACATTTATCATTTTTCCTATTTGTGAAAGAAAATCAAATAACGTCATATCTTTATAAAATTCGATATTATCAATCACTGATAAGCCAAAATTTTCTAGTTGTTTTTTTATTGATTCCTTATTGTTGATAAGGGTTTTTTGATCAAGGAAGCTTCTTTCACTCTTTCTAAAACTTGGATCACCGATCATTCCAGTAATCCCCCCTAGAATTGCATAAGCCTTATAGCCTTGTTTCTTAAATCTTAATAAGGTAGCAATTTGCAAATAATTTCCTAAATGAAGACTTTTGGCGGTGGGGTCAAAACCAATATAAATTCCTGAATCATGAGAAATTTGAGAAAACTTTTCTTCGTTAGAAATATTATTTAGTATTTTTCTGTTTTTAAGCTCTTCTAAAAAATTCATAATGTAAATAACTCCTTAAGTTAAGACCAACTAGTTTGGTTATGATTATTTTAAAACTCTATTGTTTAATATTTTTAAAATTATAGCTAACTTTTAATTTTTAAAACTTTTTATACTAATTAAAAAACGAAAAAGTACTAATGGCAAACATAAATATAAATATAAAAAATTTAATAAATCAACTTATTTTGTGGGTTTTTATAATTTTTTTTTAAATTATTTATATATAATACTAAATTATTTTGCTACAACCATTTTTTAGGAGGAATGTATGAAAATAAAAATTATTGTTGATTCTTCATCTGGATTAACAGAAAAGCAGGCTAATGAGCTTGGTTGAGGATTTATACCATTGCAATGCGAAATAGACGGTAAAACATATCAAATCGGAAGAGACATTGTTGTTGATGATTATGCTAAAATGTGAAGAGAAAATAAAAAAATTAATGCCACCACTGCAGCTTCTTCGCCAGCGATTAATGATATCGAGATAAACAAATACTTAAATGAGTATGATTTAATTTTAGTTTATCCTATCTCTAAATTTTTATCATCACAAACATCATTTCTTAAAACACAATTTCAAGATAACAACAAAGTATATATTGTTGAATCAAAAAGAATTTCCTTCTTGATTCTAAAAGATTTATTTAAATTTGAATCTCAAATTAATTCAGGTGTTTCTTTTAAAGATGCTATAAAACATTTTGAAATAAATAATGAAAGATTAATCTTAATTCCACAATTTAACGACGCTCTTGTCAAAGGTGGAAGGCTTTCAAAAGGTGCTGCTGCAATAGCTAAATTATTAAAAATAGTTCCACTAATCGCTTTTGACAATGGTGTATTAGAAAAGGATTCAATTGGACGCGTATTTGCTAAATCACTTGAAAAAACTGTTACAGATATGTGAAATAAAAACAAAGACACTCCTGATGAAAAAGTGCTTTTTGTTCTTCATTCAGATAATGAAATGATTGAGGAGCTTTTGACAAAATTTAAAAACATCATAAATGATCAGATTCCAATTTATACATACAAGTTACCAGCCGATGTTTCTATTCATACAGGAATTGGGGCCGTAGCAGTTTCAATAGTTTCTATAGATAATGAAACCCAAAAAAAATTCGACTCATTACTAAAAAAATAATTAGGTTTAAACAACGAGTAAAAAACTCGTTTTTTAAATAAAAGTAGTATATAATTCCTAATAATTGAATACAAGTTTAATTTATAAATTAAAACCTTAAACTATAAATTATAAAAATATAGCATTTGAAAGGAAAGATTATGAATACAAAGAAAAAACGCACTTTGCTAAATATTTTAATAGCATCATCGGTATTAAGTTTTCTGCCCACTCTAAGCTTAATTTCATGTGAAAATGAGCAAGATAAAGAAAAGCGTTTAGTTAAAGAAGCCCTTACTAAATTAGAAGGTTTATTAAAAAATGTTGAAAATGAAAATAAAACAAATTTCAAAAGCAAGGCCTATATCGAATCAAAAAATGAAATTAAAAAAATTAATGAATTGCTTGAAGATAATAACATTAGTAACATTGAACTAAAAAAAGCAAAAACTAAATTATCTCAACTAAACAATCAAATTTCTAGTGAACTAGAAAATATTCGCAAAATTAACGAAGAAAACGATGGTAAACCAAAAATTGATAGCACTCTTAAATATTCTGATGAACAATTTTTAGCTGATTTTAATAGATTAACTAGTTCCCAAGATATTGAGACTAATTTTGTTTTATCTTTTAAAAATCTCTTCCCTTATCATGAAAAAAAGCAAATCTTTCCTAGTCAACTTCAAAAACAATATGCATCACTGGTTATAAAAGCCAAAGATGATGCGATAAACCAAAAAATTGAATTTAGTGTCTTTAATATTGATTTGGCAGATAAGGCCAACACCACTGGCGAAGCTGAAATTAGACTTGTATTTAGAAATAAAGCAACTAACACGCAAAAAAATTACAAATTTAAACTATCAGGTTTAAACAAAAATAATTTCAATGTTGATAGCGAAGGTAATAGACCTAACGGAAGAGTTTCTGATGAAAAAATTGAAGAAAGTGAAATCCAAAAATATCAAAAATTAAGTCAATATGATCGTTATAAAAAAGATAACAATGAATATGTAGAAAGACTGAAGGATAATTATAAGAAAAACGGTATTAATAATTTAAAAGATTTCAGAGCTTTCCTAAATATAAGCGATGCAAAGAAAAAAGAATTTGATCAAAAAGCGCAAGAATTAAAATTAGATACCTATGAAAATTCCGCCTACAAAGGTTTCAGTGTCCCTACATACAAACAAGATGGCACATTAGATGGATTGGAATTAAATGGTGTTGAGGTTGGTAAGCAACCTAGTTTAATTGATTCATTAGGAAAACCAGATATCTTTAAAACCATCGGTGTCGCAAGAACAATCATTAACGAACAGTATCTAAAAATAGCTAAACAAACATTTTCGATTTCAATAAGTAATTACAAAACTTATGAAAAAGAAATTTCTGAATCTAATGATTTAATTAAATTTTGACAAGATGAAAAAAATGAAGAAACCTTCAAGAAAAAAATTCAAGAAAAAATTACTCAACTAAAAGAAGATAAAAAACAAGTTGAAGCAGATTGGGATAAAAAAATAAAAGAAAATACTGATGAACATCTTGTGGAAAGTCTTAACAAGCAAAAAACACAAAGTCTTAAAGAATATGATGATAGAATAACTCATTTCGAAAAACATACAAGACCGGCAGAAATTAAGGAATTAGAGCAAAAAATTAATGAATACAAAAAACGTGCTGAATCAAAGAAGGAAAATAATGTTGAATCTGGTACTATGTGAATTCTAGACTTTCAACCAGATAGCACAGGAAAATATCCAACTAAATGATATTTTGGAACAAATGCCCACGTTGCAAGGGCTATAACTAAGGATTTAAGTGGATTCTCATTAACAAGAATTAATAAAGACATTCATAGCGGAGCAAAACTAAGAATATCAGATATGGATGACAATATCACAACTTTTGGAACTCAAAATAAAGATGCAATTAGAACCATTTTTAATGCAACTGACTACCTAAGCACTCATCCAACTGATTTTTTATCAGAACGTCAAAAGAAAATTTATGAAGGTGTTGAAGAATTTGCTGATTTTGCTGTTATTGAAATTGACTTTGAAAAAATTAAAGATTTTTCAGCATCCTCTAATTCAGCAACCTTAACTGAAGTTTTAAAGGCTAAAAAAGATTTCAATCTAGCTAAAGAGGTTACAAATGATTATGCCAATGATAAAAAATCTCATATCAAATTTAGAAGCAAATCATATCTTGCGGATTATCAAGCAATAGATTATCCGTTAAGCGGAAAGATTCCACCTAGTCTTGATCATTTATTTGCCGTTGGATGGCCAAGCGCCCGTGAAGATTTCTATTTAAAAGCATACATCGATGATGATCAAAGAGAAAGAGCAAAGTTTGGTTATTCATTTAGTTTATGATTTAATGCTAATTATGACTTTTATGATGCAAAATTAACCAATTCTGAAAACGGGCCATCTTCATTCCCTAGCGATGTGCTAAATAGAGGAAATTATTTATCATATCAAATTGGTTATCGTTCATTCGCTGACAAACCTGGGGTTCTAGATTCTTTTATTAGTGCGCCAATCAATGGTGATAAATTATTTGAATATGAAAACAAGAAATATATCAGCATGAGTCTTAACTATCTACCAAGAAGATGAGCACCAGCTGGCGGATCATCTGGTTCATCAATTAGAAACCAAAATAATGAATTAGTTGCTATTCACCATACAACCAATCAATTTGCAAGAACTGGGCTTGCTCTTGCGTTTAGATCAGAAGGTTTTAATTATCAAGGTTTATTCGGAAAATACAATCTTCCAGAATATGACTTAATTTATGGTGGTGGCAAGGATCAAACAAAATCATATAGACAAGCTCTAAAAAATCTTTATCCAAATCTACAAAAAACCAACCTATTTGCAAACGGATTAGGTGATGAGAATATTCCAGAGCAATTTAAATTCAAGAAAGGAACCACAAGATAATGCAAAATTCCACAGTCAAAGAAAATCGCATATATGATGACTTTGAGTCATTATTCAATAATAAGCGAAAAAATCTGTTAGTATCAATCTTGAAAATTACTATCATTTCCTTGTTTATTTTTTTATCAGGATTAATCTTATTTTTTGCCCCCATAACAATTTTTTCAACAAAACTTTTCGCTCCTTTTACAAATACCCCTGAATACTTCCTAAACTTTTCAAGTTTATCATTGGAACGTATTAATTACCTCGCTATATTCAGAATTTCACTATTAATTAGTATCTTTTTATACACAATTAGCAAAAACTTTTCTAATATCTTCACCCATAAAGAATCGGCTAAAAAATATATACCTTGATTTATCATATATTCAACCCTATCAATTATTTCTGTAATATTGTTATTTACGATGTTTAATGAAAAAACACTAAGTTACTACTATTTATCATTCTTATCAGTTATATTATTAATTGTCGATGTTGCCTATGCAATTTATACATACAAATTAAAGAAAAAAACTAATCCTTTATTTTACAAAAACAAAAAAACTCTTATTATTTCAATTATTTCTCGATCAATTTTAGTCATAGGATTTATGGCTACGATATCAGCATGAATATTCACCATCAAAAAAGATGAGCAAAAATTTGATTTTCTAGATAATAACCCTGTACATCAATTCTTTATAAGTTTATTTTCACAAAAAAGTGGAATTAATCTATTTTACTTAATTCTAATTTTTGTTACATTAGGAGTGCTAATATTTGGAATCAATATCGAAAGAATTTTATGAACCGCATCAAAACAACAAAAAAATAATGAATCTAGAGAAAGACTACTTCTTTATATTGGTTTTGCCTTTACTACTGTAATTTGATTTATTCGTGCACTATTTTATAAAACAAGTTCAAATGTCATTGATGCTGAAAAACCATCAAGAAATTATATTTATCTTATTGGCTTAATATTTATTGTCCTATTTTTTATTAGTTATGTCCTAGTAAGTTTTCTAAAACCACTAAAAATTAAAGGAGTTTTATTAAATACAATTTTTACCGGCTTTATTTTTACACTAATTTGAATAATAACCGCAATTGTAAGTTTAAAAAATCAAGAAATTATTGTCACAAATATTACTCTTTTATTTTCTTCAATATTCAGCATTATAATATTAATGCTTTATAAATACAAAACTTCAAATGAACCTATATATGTTTCAATAATATTGAAGAGTTTAGTTTTATTAGTAATATTTACCCTAATAATTAATGGTTTAAATGCATTACTACTTTCAAATAATAACCAATCATTCTATAATATTCCTTCAAAACTTTCGCTGGACCAAATTTTTGTAATCACTACTTTAAGTTTTGCTGTTTTATTTAACATATCAACTGTTATAAATCTAATTTGAACTCTAACAGTAATTACAAAGAAAAATAATGTCATAAACCAAGGAGTTTCAAATGAAGTTAAGTAGGAAAGAACAAAATATTTTAAAAGCTGTACAAAATGATTTAGAAGTATTTAATTATGATTTCATGCAACTAAAGAAACAACCTAACTTTATCTCCTTTGATAAATTAATGTCAACAATTCAATTAAAAGCTCAAACAAAATCAAAGGATATAGATGTTAAAAAATTGTTTAATTATCTAAAACAGGCTCAAAATAAAAAATATGAAATTATTTTGGATGAATTTGTTTTATCCTATAAATTGGACGAAAGATTGAATAATTACTACCTAGTACCATTTATAAAGCAATTTCCATCAACAAATATTGAATCAATTAATCTAAGAACTGAAACTAACCTATTTAAATCAAAAATAGCACTTTACTTCAATGAAGAGATAAAGCAATTATTAAATAAGAATTTCTTTGTTGAAATTATTGAAAATATTATTGTTAAAACAGATAATGAATCTAATTTATTAAACATATTTTACAACGAAAAAAGTATTATAGGATGATAGTATGCATTTAAAAAAATGAGAAGAAAAATTACAAAACCTTGAAGGAATATTGACAAAGGTAAATAATTCCAAAAATATTCTTTTGATTGAGATAATGAAGCTTACGAGAAAGCTAAAATTCAATATTTCTAATGCATTGCTAAATATCAACTTAATCAATGCTATTAAGGAAAAATACACAATAAAAAATAAGTTAATTAATGATTCTGAAAATAATAATAAAACTATTCAAAAATTACGTAATATATTTAAAAAACGATCAGTACTTTGGATTTATTTGACCGAGAACCAAAAATACTCAACAGATTCATATAGTAGATATGAAAAAAAGCTACTTACAAATGTAAATCCTAAACACGATGATTTTATAACAATTGGCCAAAGAGCTAGTGAATTTTGCAATCAAAACAAGTTTAACGTAATAAAATCCTTTGGTGAAGAAGAAAAACAGGCTACCAATCTTGCTTGAAGAGTTAGTCAATTAGTTAAGACCTTATATATAGATAATAACTATTCAAAAGTTAATTTTGTTCTTAATACCAATAAAAATTATAACGGGCACTTTACAGTTCTTCCTATTGATGAATTCAACATTAATAAACTAGTAAATGAAGTTGATAAACAAAATTCAGTTGGTGATATTTCTGGGTATAAAATTTATCCCGGTATTGAGGATTTTGTTGAAAATGAAATAAACATCATTTTAGAAAATGCTATACATTCATTGTTAATTGAGTCATTTTTCTACAATGCCAAAAATGACCTTGTTACAACCAATAAAATTATTAATCAAATTGAAGAAGATATTGCAAAGGTTAAGAAAAAAATAATCCGTACTAAACGCGAAAAGGAAATTGAAGAAATTGTTTTATTAACAAAAGCAAACGAAGGTTTTGGGGGTATTAAATAATGATTAATAATAATTCATTTAAAATTAATATTCACTTCATTGGTAATAAACATCTATCAATCAGAAATGCCATATTATTTATCAATATTGATGAAGAGGATGAGTGGGGTCTTGCTAATTCGAATTCAATGATGGCATTTGAAAACACAGTTATTAAAATTAGAGACCTTGATCAAGAAAAAGAATTATTTTTATTCTTAATTAACGCAAATATAATCATCAAAGAAAACGAAATTAACATTAATTCATTTAGTAAGTTAGAATTATACAAACAAAACAATAAGATAAAATTTGATAATTTGCAAATCAAAGAAATAACAACTAAAATTAATTACTATGAATCATTGCAAAAAATTGGACTAAGTCTTGACCAATTTCTTGAAGAAAAACATTTAAAGCAAAGGCTATATATGCTAAAAATGGAGCAAAAACTAAAATTAGTCAAGGAGGAAAATTATGAAATTAAAAAATAAATTATTCTCTTTAAGTTTAATCAGTGTGATCCCGCTTCCCTCGTTAGCTCTTATTTCTGCCTACAATCGTCAAGATGAAACAAAAGAACTCAAACAGGATGCGCCTCAAAAACCCGCTGATCCAAACAAGCAAAAACCAAAAGCTCCAGAAAAACCTAGCCTAGCTCTCGACTTTGATACCTTTGCCAAATTTACAAAAGATAATGTGGAAAAAAATGTTGAAAAAATAATTGACTTTACCATTAAATATCTTGATAATGAAAAGGGGAAATTGTTGAAAGATTTAGACAAGGATTTTAAACCTAATTTAGAAAAACTCATCTACATCCAAGTCCTACAACAGTATCTTGAAAAAAACAAAGATGCATTAAAAACTAAGCATATGAATAACCTTGGTTTCACAATTGTTTTTCCATATGTAATGTCAACTAATAAAAATTACATTCCATCTGTAGTTGAATACGAAGGGCAAAAATTTGATAACATAAAGGTCGGAAAAACTAAAGAAACTAACTATGAAGAACAAATTAAGCCAAATGGAAAAATTACAAAAGATAAAGAACAACTTAATACAATTACCAAACAAAGACTTGATAAATTAATAAAGGATTACTTTGGCGCGTTGCAAAAGCAACTTCCAAACATGCTTTTTGACAAGGTAGACATTCCTAAAATAGGAGAACAAATTAATATTAAATTCGGCACCTTCAAAGAAAAAGAAAATACAATTAATGGTTTTAGTTTTACTCAGCCCAAAGACTTTGCATCATGAGAAGATTACATTGTTTCGAAATTGCATAAGAAATTTGTTAAATTTGATCTTGATCAGAATAAAAAATTCATTCTTGATGAACAAAAAAATAAAAAAGAAGATGAACCAATAAGAAAACCGCCAATAATTCCCGGGGATAAACAACAAAAAGAAATTGATACCCAAGAGCAAATTCAAGCTCTTCCTTCGCTAATACCTAATGTTTCTTCAATTTACACATCTAAAACAGCAAACAATCTAAAAACGTTTTTTGATAGTTCAAAAGCAGAAGAAAAAGAAAAGATATTCTTTTTTGATAATGCCATTAACACTAGATTTAAATATAGCGTAATTAATCTAAAAAGTGAAGGTGGAAATTCATTATCAGCAACAGTGAGAATTAGTGATAGAGTAGATCCTAAAAAGAGTCGTGATTATGTAATTAAAATAAATATTGATACTTCTCCGGAACAAGAATCACTTAATTACGCATATGAAGAAATAATTAAAGAAAATAAACAACTATTTAGCAAAATATTTACCGCTTTGGGAATTGATGACAAAATAAACTATAATGATTTAAGAAATGATACGCTACGTAGCGTTTTATATAATATGGTTGGCACAGGGGTTTTAATCACTAATAAAGAATCGTATGTAAATGCTGCTAACGATATAATCACAAAAGCTGCTGAAAATCTCTTAAAAAACGAAAATAACAAATCTGTTATCGAAGCCGACATTAAAAACTCAAATTATCTATTATTAACTAGTTTATTTTCTTCAACAATCAATGGTGTAGATTATTTTAGTAGTCTTGCTAACTCTCTTAAAGCTGTTTTAATACAATTTGAAGAAATAATTAAGATAAATAAAGACATTATTAAGAAAAACTTTGCTCAAAATGGATTTGATTTAAATTTAATAAATCAATATTATGACCTTATAAATAAACAAATATCTCGTTTAATTTCTTCAACTGGTTCAAGAACTATTAATATTTTTAGCTGATATGATAATTACACTAAGCAAGTCAAAAACATTATTGAAAGATTTGATATTCTTGCTGCTTTAATCGATAATAAAAAACCAGATAAAAAAGAAGACAAAGAAAAATTTACAAATTCATATCTAAAAGCGGAAATTCAAATTAAAGATAATAATCTAGAAGGGAAGAAAGCTTTAAACCAAGCTGGTTATGCAATATTTGCAATTAGTGCATTATTAACAATAATTGCAATTACCTTTATTGCTATAAAAAGCAAAAAACTCGGTACTATAAAATTAAAAAAACTTTCAATTTCAGTAATCGGCATAATCTTGTTTGTTCTTGTTCTTTCTATTGTAATGTCAATAATCTAATTCAAAATAGAGTTTTTAATAAGAAATTGTTACACAATTATTAAAACTCTATTTTTTTTTTTTTTTTTTTTAAAAAAAAAAGCAAAAACTAACTAGGTTAAATTTTCAAAAAAGCTAGTAAATTTCACATTTCAATAGCAAAATAAGTTCAAATTTGATGCCCAATTTATAACCCTGCCCAATGTTCATAACCCGAAATTCAAAAAAAAAAAAAAAACATTATTATATTAGTAAAAAAATTAAATACCAAAACATAAGAAAAGGTTTAAATATGACTGAAAACAAACATGAAATTAAAACAAAAAAGAAAAAAACACCTAGAGTTTTACTAGGAGCAGAACTAGCAATAGCAGCAACATTAGCAACTGGTGCCATAATAACAGCATACCTAGTTAGCAATAACCAAAATAAGTTAGAAATAAACAAACAAAAAATAACTAGTAACTCAGCTTCATTTATACTAAAAAACTATAAAAATTATGAAAACACCGAATTTACAGCAAGAATCTTTCCCGAAAATAATCCAAAAGCTTTTCTTGAAAAGAAATACATTATAAACAAAAATAATGAAACCATTTCTTGGGGTGAGAAAAGAAACGAAGCTCCTTTAGAATCTAGCACTGATTATGAATTTCAAATAATTTTTAAAAATAAACCTATTTTAAGCCATAAATTCAAGACATTAAACAATATAACTGAACTTAATAAGAAAGCAATAGAACAAGAAAGAACAAATAAACTATTAAAAGAAGCGCAAAAAATTAAAGAAGATTTAGAAAGAAAACTCTTAGATTCACTTACAAAAAACCAGGAATTAAAAAAACAGAATGAAAATCTAAAAAAAGATAAAGACTCACCAAAAACAAATCCTTCTATTGATTCAAAAAAACTAAGCGCAACAATCAAAGAACTTCAAATGGCAATTATTGAATTAAAGCAAGCTGACCATAACCAAAAAAATGCGACAGAAAAATCATATGAGGCTAACCAAAATTTAGTCCAAAAACAAAACGAAATTTCTTTAATAAACAAAGAGCTTGAAGAAGCAAAAAATAAAAAAGAACTAATAAATAACCAAAAACAAAATGCTGATAAAATTTAGAAAGAATTAACAACATAATTAGCCAAAAAGAATCTGAAATTCAGGCACAAACTAATGTTAGAAATCAACTAGAAGCACAAAAAAATGACAATCAAGAGAAAATCAATAAACTACAAGAAAAGATCAAACAAATCGATCATCTTTTAACACAAAAACAAAGTGAAATTTCAACTAAAAACAATGAATTAATAGAGGCAAATAAAGAACTAGCGCAAGCTCAGGAAGCCCTAAATAATTCAATGCAAAATTTAGATAATATTAATCAAACAATCATAGACCTCGAAAAACAAAGAAAAAATCTTGAGGCAAATTTATCACAAAATAACAACAGTTTTCAAGAACAAACCAACAAAATCGATCAAATAACAATGCAATTGCACTCTGCTATTGATGAATTAAAAAAAGAAAATGAGAATCAAAAAAATAAAGTAGAAAAAGCTGAACAAGCAAAGCAAAACCTGCTAGAAAAGCAAGGCGAAATTTCACTAAAAAACAAGGAATTAGAACTTACACAAAAACAAAAAGAAACTCTCGAAACTCAGAAACAAAGTGTGCAACAACTTCTTGATAAAATTAGTTTAGATATAGGCAAAAAAGAAAAAGAAATTCTAGATAAAACCGATGTAAAAAAACAATTAGCGGTTGAACAAAATAAAGCACAACAAGAAGTTACAAAAGCAAATGAAAAGCTAACACAAGCAACACAATCACTAAATCAAAAAGCAAGTGAAATTTCGACTAAAAATAATGAATTAATAGAGGCAAATAAAGAACTAGTACAAGCTCAGGAAGCACAAAAAGCAACAAAGCAAAGCCTAGAAAGCACAAACAGACAAATAAAAGAACTAGAAACTAAAAAAGAAGAGGCTGATACAAACCTTTTAAATATCAACAATAATTTACAAGAGGAATCAACCAAAATTTTGCAATTAGCAAATGATTTACAAAGTGCGATTGATGCATTAAAAAAGGCAAATGAGTCTCAAAAGAGTGCAATAGAAAAAGCAAAACAAGCTAAGCAAAAACTTTCGCAAAATCAAAATGATATTGCTCTAAAAAATAAAGAATTGCAACAACAAAATAATCTAAAGAGTTCACTACAACAAGAAAAAGCAAAACTAGAACAAGACCTACAAAAATACACGGAAGAAATAAAACAAAAAACCGCTTCTAAAACTACCAAATCACAAGAAAAAAGCAAAGCTTCAAGTGCATTAGATACAAGTAAACAAAAAGTCACAGAAACTGAAAATAAATTAGATGAAACTAACAACTCAATTAAAGATAAATCAGTTGCTGTATCTAAAAAAGAAAAAGAATTAGAAATAGAAGAAACTAATTTATCAAATCTACAACGTTTAGAACAATATAATATGCAAGTGTTGCAAGAAAAAAACACCGAATTAGACGGAATTAGTCAAATTTTAGCTCAGGCAACTAATGAATTTAGAAAAGCGGAAAAAGAAAAAAAATCAGCATTTGAAACCGCAAAAGTAGAAAATAATAACTACGAAAATGTAAAAAATGAATATGATAAGTTAATAGAACAAAATAGAAAAGACCAAATAGAATTTGATAATGAAATAAAAAAACTTGAAAAAGAAATCGAAAAACAATATGCTAAAATGTTGGAGGCACTAACGACAAATACAGAAAAAGATCTAGAATCTGAACGCAAACATGATGCGGCAATAACATATGATAGTGCGTCAATTATAAAAAAAATAGAAAGAGAAATAAGAAATTTAAAAGACGAAGACGACGGTTTTTATAATGGTTACATATTACCGCTTAATTCTAAGTTAGAATCCTATGAGCAAAAATATAACGATGCCCAAAAGGTATTAGAAGAAAAAACAAAAATACTTGCCGAAAAAACTAAAGAAAAAGATAATGTTCAACAAGAATATAACAATGCTGAACGTGAAAAAAATAACGCAACGCGTGAACTTGAGCAAACAAAATCTTCTATTCAAGCAAAAAATAACGAGATAGATAGGATAAAAAGAGAGTTAAATGCTGCGAAGCAAGAACTTCAGGATGCTAATGTTACAAAACAATCAAATATAGCAGAATTACAAGAAGCTAAAAAAGAATATGAAAGTAATATAAAAAACTTAAATGCAAAAATTGCAGAAGAACAAAAAGCTGTAGATACATTAAATAATGTAGAAACAAATAAAAATTTATTTCAACAAAAAATACAAGAAACTGAAACAAAAATAAATCAAATAGATAATGAAATTGCTAAAATCAACCTTTCATTAGCACCATTAACTAATTCAAGCAAAACATTGCAAACAGAAAATAACGGAGCTGAAAGCGAATTGAGTCAAGCTAATAAAAATGTAACACAAAAAACTAGTGATCTTGAATTAGCAAACACTAAATTAAAAGAAGCAAACGCTAAAATTCAGGAAATTAAGAAAAATAAAGAAGAAGCAACCTTAGCCAAACTAGAAGCTGATAATAATTTAAAGGAAACTCTAAAAAATAAAAGTGATCTCGAAACGCAACTTCAAACCACGATACAAACAATAGATGAAAAACAAAAAGAAGTAAACAAAAAAAATAATGCACATGAAATAGCAAAACTAGAAGAACAAAAAGCCCAAGCTAATAAGGAAAAAGCAGATTTTGAACATAAAATAGCAACCCAAAAACTAAATAATAAAAATCAAGAATTAAACAACATATCAAAGCAATTAAATGATGAACAACAAGTATTGCAAGATTATAAAACTACAAAACAAAATACACAACAAGAAGCTGACAAATTAGCAAATCAAATTAGCATTGTTAATGAAAATATTAAAAATATAGAACATGCTATCGATAACTCAAATCAATCAAAAACCATAACTGAAAACACAAATGCACAAGCACAAAAGGATTTAGAAGAAGCAAATAAGAAGGTAGCAAATAAAGCTCAAAATATAGAAAATATAAACTTAAAACTGCAAGCAGCAAATAAAGAAATTAAAAAAATCAAAGATACTAAAGCTAATGATGATTCAAAATTAGAAAAAATAAATAGTGATATTCAAATGTTTTTAAACAAAAAAGAAGAAAAGGAAGCTGAGTTAAAAACTCTGACACAATCAAAGGATAAAAAAATTGCAGAAATAAATAAAATAAACAAAAATCTCGAATTCACAAAATTAGAGCAACAAAAAACTCAAAATAATAAAGACAATACAATATCATTTTTAGATATTGCACAACAAAATCTAGATAACACAATTGAGCAATTAAAAAATAAAGATAACGAGTTGCAAAAAACCAAACAACAACTTAGCGAATCTCAAAGTGTCTTAAAGGAAACAACACAAGATATAAGTGAACAAGAAGAAAAACTAGAAACTATAAATAAAGATATCACAAACCTAAACCAAACTTTAGTAAGTAAAACAAAGGAAAAAGAAGAAGCAAATTTAGCAAATACAAATGCTAAAAAAGAATTAGAAAAAACAAGTCAAGAATTAGTTGAAAAATCAAAGAAACTTGAACAACTAATCAATAAACCACAAACCTATACTAATAACTAAAAAACAAAAATATCAAAAAACATCAGACTCAAATTTAAATAAAAAGATTTGGGTCTTTTCTTATTTTGTATTAAAAACAATTAAATTAAGTTTTATTAATAATTTAGTATAAAAAAAAGAATAAAAAAAATGGCGATCGTAGCAGGATTCGAACCTGCGACCACATGCTTAGAAGGCACGTACTCTATCCCCTGAGCTACACGACCGTTGCATATAATATTTTAGCACTAAAATAAATTTAAGAACGCTTTTTATAAAATTTATTTTTGCATTAATTATCACAATACATATAAAATGAATTTTGATATCAAAATATGAGCTTTTTATATAGGCTATTATCCTATAATAAAAGATGCAAAATTTTGATAAAAATTGTAGTTAAACAATTAAATAAAATCATAAATCTATCTTAATTTAAGTTGAGTTTGTATTTTTAAATCATAAAATTGGGAAAATAAATATTTAATTTCAAATATCAAAAAATTTTGTTTTTGTATAGAGCAACACAAACTTATAAATTTTTCAAAATCAATAAGTTTTTATAAAGAAACTAATTAAATTAATCTATTTCACATCTTTGCATAAGTAAATCAATAATTTTGATAATGAACCTTAATAAAAGCGTAAAATTTCAATATTATAGGGAATTAAGAGGGAATTAAAATATGAAGAAAAAGTTCTTATTTATATTAGGTACACCATTACCACTAATATCATTGAGTGCTGTTTCATGTTATAGTGATTTTGATTATTTAGACAATGGTCCTTCTAAAATTTTTAATATCAAGAAAACAAAATTTATAAATTTATCATCAAAAGATTATTCAATAAAAAATAAAAATCTAAACTTATATTTTCTTGACAATAAAATTCATCAACCATATGTTGCTATTGAGGAAATGTTAGGTGTTTTAAATGGCTTCGTTGATACTTCGCTAATTAGAAAAATACCGACTTATGACATCAATGCAACACAACTAGTTTCAAATAATCAATTAATGTATATTGACGCAGATCGTGATATTATTAGTGTTAGCAACGAAGCATTTTTTAATTTTGTTAAGCAAAGCAATTCAACTAATTACTCACGCTTCATAAGTTATGAAGGCTCAAAAATTGAAAATATTAACGATTTAAGCGGACCTATCAAATTTGATTTAAGAAGTTATCACATCGATATTTTTAAAGAGGGGAGAAGAACTTTTATTCCTTTAAGTATTTTTAATACCTTATTTTGTAGTCAAAACTATTACAATCTCTACTATAATGGCGATGCAGTTTATGGTAAATTTTTTTCACTAATAGAAGATGAAAATGACGCTTACTCATATCAACAAGGTTCATGGTCGGCGGATAAAGAAACAACACAGGATCGAATTTATAACCTTGATAATCTCTTATTTACCCTTGATAATTTTTATGGACTTAAATCATATAAAAATATATCAAACTTTCAACAGTATATCAGCGATATAAAAAAAGAATTATTAAGCAATAATCCCGATATATATAACAAGGCATATGCAAAATTATTCTTTAACAAATTAAATGACTTGCATACTAGAATTAATATGTTAAATATATTCACAAACAATAGCAAAAAAATCAATGATTATGCATCTAAATTATATGGAACTGAACGTAGTGAATATGCCAAAGTTAATGAATACCTTGAGCAAAAAAGAGCCATACTTGAGCAAAAAATTAAACAAGATGGCTTTATTATAAAGGATAACTTAGCATATATTATTATCGATAATTTTGAAACAGCATCTAATAATGAAATTTATGCAAAAAATATCAAAAGTGACACATTTGAATTTTTAAGAAATACATTGCAAAAAATATTAAAACAAAAAAATATTAAAAATGTTGTGATTGATATTTCTAGAAATGGTGGCGGAAATATTGGAGCAATGTATCGTGCTGTTGGTTTATTAACAAATAAGGACATTGTTGTGCATAGTAAATCACTACTTTCTGGTATTATAGAAACACAAAAATATAAAATCGATGCTAACAAGGATGGCAATTATTATGATAATGATGCATTTGAAAACTTTAATTACTATATATTAACTAGCAAAAATACTTTTAGTGCTGCTAACACATTTTCAGGAATCATAAAGGAACTAAAAGTAGCCAAAATTATAGGTCAAAAATCTGGAGGAGGGACCGCGCCTGTATTGCCCTTGGTTTTAAATGATGGAACATCAATATCAACTAGTTCACCATTAAATTATTTATATAAACATCACGGATCAGAAATAAATCTAGAAGATGGTGTAAAACCAGACATTGAAATTCCATATAACAACTTTTATGATATAGACTATCTAACTAAAATTTTGCCTAAATAAATCTAAATTTAAATTGAATTTTTTTCTTTAAACAATAAAGTAGGAATTTAAAATTCCTACTTTTAGATTTTTATTTTCTTAATTTCACTAGCGATTTTTGTATTAATAATTTTAGATAATTCTAAAATATCTGCGTCAATTATTGCCCGATATGAGCCAAACTTTTCCAATAATTTTTGTTCTATCTTAGGCCCAACACCTTTTATTTTTGTTAAGAAACTATCTGTAATTATTTTATTGTGTCTTTTATTATAAACGGCCTTAGCACTCTTATCGACATCATATTGAATTTGCGATAAAAAATTAAACACCTTAGCATCTGAAATTTTAATTTCTACGCCACTATCATTAATTAATCTTGCAAACTCGTGGTGATTATTTTTTACAAGTCCGAAAATAGGCACATTTTTATGAAATTTTTTCAAGGCCTTAATTGCGGCATTAATTTGAATCTCACCGCCATCAACAAAAATCAAATTAATATCTTCAGCAATTGAATGGTCACAAAAAAACTTACTAATATTTTGATACATATAATGGTAATCAGAATTAGCATCTTCATTTTTGCAAAGTATATAAGAACGATTAAATTTCTTAACATTAATTCCATCAACAAAAATCATCCCTCTACCAACGACTTCTTTAGTTGCTGATTGAAACGAATTATCGAATATTGCAAACCTTGAACAATCAATATTTAATATATTTTTTAAAGATTGGAGAATATCATTGGTTTTTGTTTTATCTTTTATTTTCTTTATTTTATTGCTTAAATCATTCTTAGCATTAGCATTAGCTAAATCAAGTAATTTAGAATTTATACTATAATTCTTTTTAATAATCGAATTTCTAATTTCTTTATTAAAAGGCTGATTTTTATATTTATCATCAATAATTATTTGATCAGGAATAAGGTTGTTTTTATAAAAATTTTCTATAAATTCAAATACCAATTCTTCTTCATTTTTTTCAAAACAAAATTGAAAGTCTTGGCGATTATTTAACAATGAATAACGATATTGTAAAATAGAAGCAAACAAAATATTATCATATAAATATACGCCCCATACATCAATAGATTTTTTTGTCTTTAATCTAATGTTTTGGATATTATTCTTTTCGTTTATAAAATCAAGAATTTTTTTAAGTTCTTCCGCCCTTCTAAAATCAAGTTGTAAGGAGGCGCTTCTAATTTTACTAATTAATTCTTGTTTAAATTCCTTATTAAATTTTATTATTTCCTTTGCTTTTGTGAATCTTTTATCTACCTCTACCGGAGTCATTTTTTTAATAATTAATCCTTCTTGCGTTTTTAATAAATGGACTAAATATTTAATTAATAGGCGTGTTTTTTCGCCATCTACAACCGGACCATAATAAATAATATCATCACGTTTTTTATATTCATTTTTAAGTTGTATATCAATACTATTGGCTTTTTTTATAATACAAATATAAGGATAATTATTATGAGAAGGGAGCATTACATTATATTTAGGTTTATATCTATTAATACTAGCTCGTTCAAACATCAAGGCTTCCGATTCCTTATCAAAAACGGTTGTATCAAAAGAAGCAATATGTTTTAACATTGCACTAGTTTTAAATGAATTATGAACATTTTTGTCAAAATATTGTGACATCCGTGATTTTAGGTTTTTGGCTTTGCCTACATAAATAACATTGCCATCTTTATCTTTTCAAAAATAAACACCAGGTTTTGTTGAAACGTCTTTAATTAATTCTTTATCAATCATTAGCTATTTCATATTTTCTTCAAGAGTATGAATAATAATATCTAATCTTCTAAATGGATCGATATCAAAATCATTAAGGGTTATTTCATAGGCAATATCTTCAAATACACCAAACTTAGGTTTTTCGATTGTTTTATCTAACTTTAAATTAATGTACTTAATTGGCTTTTTATCTAATAAGAAATCAATATTAAATTTATAAAGTGGTTTAATATCTTTAATAATTTCTACCCCTTCAATTTTATTTTCTATAGCATGATAATAAAAAATACTATTTAATGAATTTTTTCTACCAAACGAAATTAATAAAGCATATTTTTTATCATGAATTTTAATACCTAAAACTGCATAAGGGTCAACCAAATAATTTTTAAATTTTTGGTCATCCAATATTAACGCAACATACGGATGCGAAAGATGAATTATTTTTTCAAATTCTTCATCGGAAATTTCATACAAAATAGCATTATCAACCAACGGAAATAATTCTGTTTGTTGTTCTAACGTGATAAAAGCTTTTAAATTTTGCTCATTTTCATTAGGTGAGGTTGAAAATCCCATGTCATCGGTTGCTAGATAATATTTACCAAATTCTAATTTAGTGTACACATATACATTTTCAATAATTTCGTTTGTATCAGTGGCGATAACATTGGCTTGAAATCTTTGATATTGCGGAAACATTTCTCATCTATCAATCATAAATAATTCATCCTTTGTTATTTCAAAAAGAGTGCCTTTAACTTGATGGGCAATATCTTTTTTTAATAAAAAATATGCAGTTTCATCAACACACTTAGCATAGCCATTTAATAAAGCGGGTCTTCTTACGCAATCAGGCGACAATAAATTTTTATAGAACAATTCATCTTGAATAGTTCCATATGAAAATAAATAAATTTTGTTGTCTTTTTCCATTTTTACTCCTTAAACATAAACCAATTTTAGGTAGATATTATTAATTATATTTAATATTATTTTTTTAAGCCCATTTTAGTTTGTAATATTTAAAAATTTCCTAATTTTGAGCCTCTTTCTTTTTTTTTTTTTTTTTTTATCTAAAATATTAAATTAATATAAAAAACTATACAAAAAATATTTTATTGAGGTGTTTATGAAAAAAACAAATAGAAGAAAAAAAGTTGTAGCCGGAATAATAACTGGTGTTTCAATTGGGGCAACAATTGGAACAGGCTATGTTCTTTTAAATGAAACAATAAAATGAAATCACACAATGGCAAAATTACAAGCATTAATAAAAAAGATGAATGAGTGGAAGAAACAAAATGAAATTGATAAAAAAACATATACTCGCGATCTTTATGCAACCTTTGAAAAAGAACTAAATGAGCTAGACCAATTATTAAATATAAAAGACATCAAAAAAGTAGATGAAATATTAACTAAATTACAATCATCTAAAATTAATTTCAAGAATTATAAAAGTCAATATGATAATCTTGAATTACTTAATGGTGAAGCAATTTCTGAAAAATCGTCATTTAGTGATCTTCTTGCAAACTATGAATCTAAGTACAATAATAAACCTTTTGCTACCAAATATATAACTATTTACAATCAAGAAAAAACAAATTTGGAAAATCAATACAATAATGCAACCAATGAAGATGGACTTGCAAAAGTAAAAGCCAAAGCTATTGAATTAAAAAACAATCTCCAAGTGTTGTTTAACCTGACAGATGAAATTTTAAATGCAAAAAACATTGATTCAAAATTTCCTTCTGATATCAAAAATAAAGGTATATTTGAAAAAGCAATCAAAGAAGCTGAAAAAATTCTTAATAATCCAAATGCAACCCTAGAGGAAAGACAAAAAGCACTAAATTCTTTACATGAAAAAATTTCAGAATTCCAAAAAACTCTATCATTAGAAAAACAAAACCTAATAAAGCAAATTAATGACTTAGTAAAAGATGCCGAAAATTATAAGAACACAACCCTCGATTATGACAAATATAAAAATTTAGCCAAAAAATTAGACGCTGAAATAACCAACATAAAAAATAAAATGAGCAAAGATAATGAAATTGCTACACTAAGAGATATTCTAGAAAAGGCTAAACCACTAAAAAGTGATGCACAGCAAATTAAAGAAGCTATTGACGGTTTAACCCAAGAATTACCTTCTTCACAAAAATTATTAAAAGAAATCGAATCAGCTAGTGATTTATTTAGTTCTCAAAAAATTGAGGACGAATTAAAAGATGCAATAAATGTAGGTAATGAAGCTCTAAAAAAACTTGACAAAAATAGTATTACAGAAGCTTTGGCTAATCTAAACAACAAATCAGAACAAGCAAGTGATTTAATTGCAAAACAAAAAGACAAATTAATTAGTGAAATAACTGGCTTAATTGAAAAAGGACATCAACAATTAGATAAAATTAAATCTTCTGATGAATATGAAAATAATAGAGACCAAATTAGCGATGCCATTGAAAATGCACAACGAAACAATAATGCTAATACTTTGTTAGGCGATCTAGTTACAAATAAAAATATGCTTGATAGTTTATTAACAAAAACTAAAAAGCAAGTCGCAAGAGATAATCTGACCAGAGAAATTGCTATCGCAAAACAAAATCTTAAATATACCAAAGAAAATAATATTATTAGTTCGACTAATGAATTTGAAAAATTCATACAAGATGCTGAAAAAACGCTAGAAACATTAGATAATGAACAAAAATCCGTAGATGAAATTGAGGTTGAATATAACAACGGTGCTAAAACTTTAAAGGATAGCTACCTTCAAAAATCTAAGGAAGCATCTATAAGCACAATAGTTGAAGCTAAAAAACTTAACACTGAACTAGAACAAGAAAAATTTAAGGACAAGGGAACTTATCATGTTTCTAAAAAGGATCTACAATCAAGAATAGATTCGGCCGAAGAAACAAATAGCAATGCTAACTCAAATAGTTACAATGTTCTTGAAAAACTTAACGAGCTAAATAAAGCAATTAAAGAGGCTAAAAGATTCCGTGATGCTGATGAAAATGAACGCAAGAAAATAATTGAAGAAATTATCGAATTAAAAAAAGACATTATTAGCAAAAAGAATGAACTAATTGGTGCTCAAAATGGGCTAAAAAATGAAAATTCCGAAAAATATAAGACATTAATCAAGGAATTAGACAAAGTTTTAGAAGATTATAATACTAACATTGAGCCAAATGTTAGCGATTTTGGTGTCGCGAGATTAGATGATGTTAAAGTTAATCTAAAAAAAATAGTTGATAAAATACCTAAAGAAAAAGAAGAAATCAATAAAAAATTTAGCGAATTAAATACTAAATTGGATGAATTAGTTAAAAAAGCAAATGACTTTGTATCGCAAATGCCAACTGATGAATATAATCCTGAAAAACAAGATCTAAAAGATTTAATAACCAAAACCGAAGATCCAACCAATAGGGATGCTATTGATGAATTAAAACAATTAGTTGAAGATTTTAAGGATAAAAATCGAAAAGCGGAAACAAAAATTATCCAAATTAATTCTAATAAAGATGAAGAAATCGAAAAAATTAATAACAAGATTGCTGAAATAACCGATTTTGCTAATGCAAATAAAGATGAATATCCTCAAATAACAACCCCATTATTAGAATCGCTAAAATTAGTCAAAGACAATAATTATCCAAGTTATAACAATACTATCCAAGAATTACAACAAAAATTATCTAATATCACAAGCGCACTAGATAATGCAAAACAACTGCTTTCAAATACGCAAAATAAAGAACAGCTTTCATTATCAACCAACCAACTTGAGGCTATAAAAGATAGCATCAAAAGTAATGATGACGAAATGATGCAACTAAAGCACAACTTAGATGTTGAAATCCAAAAAGCACGTGAAATAATCGCAAAAGAACAAACGGATAAATATACTCAAGAAAAACAAACTATTGATAATCTAAAGCAAAGCGCAGAACAACAAATTATTGATTTTGAACAAAAATTAGCAGAAGCAAAAAGTAGATTTAACCAGGCTAAAGAAAGTGCTAATAGCGTTCTAGAACAAGCAAAAAGTGATCCTAATAGCGCTAACTATGCTGACATCATTACTAAAATCAAAGAAAAGATTAGTCAAAATGATGTTATTGATGAAAACGGTCCTTTAAAAAATATTGATGCTGCAACAGCTGAACTTAATGGTTTAGCAAGTTTTTATAATACAGAAAAAGAAAAAGCTGATGCTATTACACAAGCTGCTCTTGACAAACTAAATCAAGAAATCGAAAATGCTGAACAAATTAAAAACACAATGGAGCAAGAACCAGATTTAGATACACAAAAGGCAGTGTTAGAAAAAGCAATTGAAGTTGCTAGAACTTCACATACACAAAATCCGAAGTTAACTAATAACGCTATAAAACAAGCTCAAGATACACTAAAGCAAGCAGAGGATGTAGCAAATGATGCCATCAATAAAGCAAATAAACAAAAAGATGGTATCAGAACAAATATTGCTCAAAAAGAAGTTGAAATTCAAAATTATATTAACGATATTTTAATGAAACCTGAATACGAAGCTATTAAAAATGATCTAGATGCCTTTTTAAAATCTTATGAGGCAAATGATAAAAATCTTCTAGGGCAAAAAACTAGACAGCAACTAGATGATTTAGTAACGCAAATGAATATGCATCTTGATTCTGCTAAACAAAAGAAAGACGAAAAAGATGCAGAAATAAGAGCTAAAAATAAGCAAGCTCTAGCAGAAGCAAAAGAAACATTAACAAATGTTTCAAATTCAATAACAAGCAAAGATCCAAAAATGATTGATTTAAGAAACGAACTTAACCAAGCAATCAGCGAATCAGAAGCAATCATTACAAATGAAGAATCAAATAAATACGTTAGTCAAAAAGAAAAACTAGAAAACCTAAGTAAAAAAGCAGAAACCACAAAAACAGAATTTGCTAAGGAATTACAAAACACCAAAGCAGCTCATGCGCAAAAAATTCTTGACGTAAGAAATAAAATCTCACAACTTCAAGCAGATGAAAATGCTGCTAATTTAAATAATGTTATTCAAGAATTGCAACAAGCAATTGCGGATAATCAAACAATCGATGATAATCTACCACTATCAGAAATTAATAATAAAAAAGATCAATTACAAAAAGCAATAGAAACTGCAGAAAACAAAAAAAATGCTGAGGCACAAAAAACTAGCGAGCATTTAGCACAACTACAAAAAGCAATAACAGATGTTAGTGCTACAAAAGACTCAATGACTTCTGAGCCATTATTAAGTAGTGCCCAAACTAACTTAGAGCAAGCAATCGCAATAGCACAAACAGCAAAAAATCAAACTCCAAAATTAGCAAATAACGAAATCAATGAAGCTAAAAAAACATTACTACAAGCAGAAAATATTGCCAAACAAGAAATTAAAAAGATAAATGATCAAAAAGACCAAATTAAAAATCAAATTAATCAAAAAGAAACAGAAATTCGTGATTATATAAATACCGATTTAGCAGGAAATGATTTTGCAAATATAAAAAGCGAATTAGAAAAACACTTAAATGATTATGTAAATAATGAAAAAAATAGCTTATCAAATAAAACAAAACAACAACTTACCGATTTACTATCTAAATTAGATTCACAACTACAAGACATTAAGAATAAAAAACAACAAAAAGACTTAGAAATTAGAGAACAAAATAAGCAAAAGCTAACAAAAATAAAAGAAACCCTTAAAAGTGTTGGTAATAGCATCACAAGTCATGATCCTGAAATGACAAAACTAAAACAAGACATTAATACAGCTGTCACTGAGACTGAGGGCATAATTAGCAAAAACGAATTTAATAAATATATATCGCAAATTTCAAAAATCGAAAGTTTAAAAACTGAAGCAGATAAAAAGATAAGTGACTTTACTAAAAAATTAAATACCGAAAGAGACGCATATAGACAAAAGCTACAAGAAGCCAATAATAAAGTATCTGAATTACAAAATGATGCAAACTCAGCAAATCTAAATACTGTAATTCAAAATTTGCAAAACACAATAAATCAAAATAACAATGCCCAAGACAGAGACCCAATTTCATCATTTACTACTAAAAAGGATAATTTAGACCAAGCAATAAAAACAGCTGAAAGAGAAAAAGCTGTTGCAAATCAGAAAACTGAAGCAAATTTAGCAAAATTAGGAAATACAATTAATGCATCAAAAACTACGCTAACTTCAATGAATTCTGAACCTTTATTATCGGATACCAAAAATAAATTAAGTGAAGCAATAAAAACAGCTGAGGGTATAAAAAATCACACACCTAAAAAACTAGCTGATAAAGATATAGAAAATGCAAATAAAACCTTATTAAAAGCAAAAACAGCAGCAGAACAAGCTATAACAAACATAAATAGCCAAAAAGCCTCAATCAAGATGCAAATAAACCAAAAAGCCAAGGAAATTGAGGATTACAAAAATAACCTAAATGGAAATCAATATGATGATATTAAAAATAAATTAACTACAGAATTAGATAATTTCAATAGAAATAATAAGAATAATCTTGGTTCTAAAACAAAAGCTGAATTAGATAAAATATTAGAGGATCTAAATAAAAAATTATCCGATGCTAAGGTGGACAAAGCTAAAAAAGATAATGACATAAATGCTCTTAATAAGCAAGAATTATCAACCACAAAAGATAATTTAAAGACATTTGTCGATTCAATAACAAGCAATGATAAGGAAATGTCAGACCTTAAGAAAAAAATAAACGATGCAATTAAGGAAGCTGAAAGTATAATTTCCCAAGACCAAACAGATAAATTTGTTGAACAAAAGAAAAAACTTGATGATTTAAAAGAAAAATCTGAAAAAGAAAAAACATCATTTGATGCCAAAGTAAAACGAGCAAAAGATGCCTATGACCAAAAACTAAGAGAAGCTAACGAGAAATTAAAAAATCTAAGAAGCGACCCAAATGTAGCAAACCTAACTGATGTAATTAATGCTTTGCAACAACAAATTAACAATAATCAAAACGCTAATATTAATGATGCAATTCAAGATATTAACAACAAAAAAGATTCTCTACAACACGCAATGCAAAATGCAGATCAAGCCAAGACTCAGGCAGATCAAAAGACACAAGCAGCTTTAAATAAATTAAATGATGCAATAACTGCCGCAAATAAAACAAAAGATATGATGGCAAATGAATCTGCACTAAATAGTGCTAAGGATACATTAAGTGAAGCTATAAGAGTTGCTCAACAAGCAAAAGATAATAATCAAAAATTAGCCGATACTCAAATAGAAAGTGCAATTCAAACATTAACTCAGGCTGATAATGTGGCAAAAGAAGCTCTCAAAAATATAAATACTGAAAAAACAACTTTAATAAATCAAATTTCTCAAAAAATAGATGAAGTTTCAAACTTTTCAAATACATTAAAAAACCATCCTGAATACAAAGAAATCAAAGATAAATTAGATACAACTCATAATAAATACAAAGATAAAAATGCGTTAAATTCAAAATCTAAAAATGAACTTGAAAATATATCAAAGGAATTGAATGATGCACTAACTGAAGCACAACAAAATAAAAATAAAAAAGATAATGATATCAAAGAAGCTAATAAACAATCACTTGCACAAGCAAGAGATACATTGCAAAATATTTCAAATTCAATTACTAGTCATGATAATGAAATGACAACACTTAAAACAAAACTTGATGATGCAATAAAAGAAACAAAAACAATTCTTGATAATAATCAAGCAAGTAATTATGTTACTCAAAAACAAAAATTAGAAGATCTAAAAACTGAAGCTGAACAAAAGAAGAAGCAATTTGAAGCTAAATTGCAACGCGCAAAAACTGAGCATAATAAAAAAGTTAAAGAAGCAGAAGCTAAAATAAGCCAATTAAATCAAGACAAGAACTCTGCAAACTTAACTAATGTAATTAAAAAATTACAATCAGTTATTGATAACAATAAAAGCATTAACGATAATGACAGCATTGTAAATATAGACAATAAAACAGAAACATTGCAAAATGCTATTCAAACTGCCGAAACAGAAAAAACCACTGCAAATCAAAAAACCAATAACGAACTTGCTGAGTTTGAAAAAACAATTCAAAAGGCTGATGCAACTAAAACCGCGATGGATAATGAGCCAGAATTAAATAGTCAAAAACAAACCTTGCAACAAGCAATTAATACAGCTAATGGTATTAAAAATGCAAGTAAAAATGCAACTGATGTTCAAATAAAAGAAGCTAATAAGGTACTTGCTGATGCTGAAAAAGTTGCAAAAGCTGCACTTGATAATATCAATGTTCAAAAATCAAAATTGATAAGTGAAATTCAGACAAACGCTAATAATGTTCAACAATATATAACCCAAAATTTATCTAATAATAGTGATTATAATCAAATTAAGACTGAATTAGAACGAGTTTTAAATGATTATAATAAGAATGATAAAGCAAATATTAATTCTAAAACAAAACGCGATTTAGAACAACTTAAGTCAAAACTTCATGATGCACTTGAAAAAGCCAAAAGTGATAAAACTCAAAAAGATACCCAGATTGTAGCAAGAAATAGACAAAATCTAATAAATGCTAAAAATCAAATAAATGGCGTTGTAACGCGCATTATTACTCATGACCCTGAAATGGTTGCACTTAAAAAACGCTTAAATGAGGCTATTAAAGAGGCAGAAAGAATTATTAATACTAATGATCAAAGTAAATATATTCAGCAAAAACAAGTAATTGATAACTTAAAAAATGAAGCAAACCGCGCAATAAATGATTTTAATAATAGACTTCATGCTGTGCAAGCTCAACATGACCAAAAACTCAGGGATGCACAAACAAAATTAAATTCATTAAAACAAGATCCAAACAACGCAAATTTAGCTACCATAATTAGTCAATTGCAACAAATAATTAAAACAAATAAATCCAAAGCAGTTACTGACCCAATTAAAAGCATTTCAGATAAGGCTAATGCCTTAGAGCAAGCAACAACAAATGCCGAGACACAAAGGGCGGCCGCAAATAAGAAGACTGATGCTGAAATTGCTAAATTAGAAGCGACTCTTGCCAAAGCAAATGCTACAAAAACAGAAATGGCTAAGGAACCAGCATTAAGTAATTCAACAACTGCACTTACAAATGCGATTAGTTCAGCACAACCAGCAGCTAATAAAACTACTAAGCTGACTGATGCCAAAATTATTGATGCTAATAAAAAATTAACGGCAGCTGAGGATGTTGCCAAAAAAGCTCTTGATGCTATTAATACCCAAAAACAAACATTAAGAACTCAAGTGGAACAAAAAGCAGATGCAATTAACACTTATATAACTTCAAACCTAAATAAAAAAGAATACAACACAATTAAGAAAGAACTACAAAATATTCTTAATACATACAATTCGCAAAATAAACCTCATCTAGCAGCAAAGACAAAAGCTCAATTAGAAGAAATATCTAGAAATCTAGAAAATGAATTAAATAAAGCTAAACAAAAGAAAACAAAACAAGATAGCGATACAAGCATTGCTAATAAGAAAAAGGAGATTAATAAATTAATTGACCAAATTCCTTATCCTCAACCAAATTCAAATGAAGCAACCCAAGCTAAAAATGCTCTAAAAAGTGCTGTTAATAAATTAAATGATATGCAAAGCTTAAACCAAAAACAAACTGAAATAACTAATTTTAGTCGCTATATGCAAACAAAGAAAGATCAATTAAATGCAAATGGCGGAAATCTGAAATATTCACAAAATAACGCACAAGCAGTTCAAAAAATAAAACAAAAGCTAAATTCAGCACAAAATATAGGCCAAGCTAACAACGCGTTGCCTGATGGTTGAGCAAATAAGATTGGGACATACAAAAATGTAATTAATAGTTCATTTGATAACGGGGCAGATAAAAATAATTTAATAACAAGATTAAACCAAACTGTTCCTACAACAATAACTGGTAATAACATTTATAATGAAAATAACCTAAAAGATGAAATAATACAAAACTATAAACGTCTTTCAAAAGTCAAAATTGGCACTTTAAGCAATATTCCTCAAAATGAAAAAAATAATATAACGAGAAATATCGATAACATACAAGTTCCTAGTGATCATACAAATTTATCTAAAACCATCAATGACATTAAGTCGCTTGTGACAAATGCTACAAGACAAAACTTCAACTTATTTATTGATAAATTAGCATATCCAGAAAATACATCGCAATTAAGAATTGATTCATTAAATACAAAAGAAAAAATTAAGCAAGCTCTAACATCTAAAATTGATTATTCAAACAAAAATTCTGTGGAAGCGACTCTAAATACGCTAAAAACAAATATTGGCACATTAAAAAATGAAATAGATGACATTAAACCAGAAGCAAAGAAAAGTGAATTCTTAACAGAATTTTCTAAGACTGATCACAATAATATTTCAACACTATTACAAAATGTTAGAAAATATAAACAGGATTATGAAGACAAAAAGCGTTTAGCTCAACAAGCAATTTCACAAATTTCCGACCCAAAAGAAAAGAAAAAACTGCAAGATAGACTAAATAACTCAACAAATAGTATTAAACACCTTGAAACTATTAAAACTGATGCCGAAAAACAAAGGGATAAAGAAATAAAACAAAAAGCTGAAATTCAAGCTAAAAAACAAGAATTAATCAAACAAATTAACAATTTACCTAATTCTCCTGATAAAAAGAATCTTTTAGATAAGGTAGAATTATCAAAAACTGAACCAGAATTTTCGGCTATCAAATCAGAAATTAAAATTATTTCTAGAAAAATAGAATTAAGAAAAGAGGCTGACAAATTAGCACTATTTGATTTGTCTAATAATAGAGGTGGATTACCTAGTGAATTTAGACCCGAAGCTAGCGAAGCGACAAAATATAATCTAAAAGATCTTTATAAGCTGATAGCTAACGCTTCATCTAATGATGAGCTAAATACAATAAATACTAAAATAATGCAGCAAAAAAATGCAGAGTTAGATGATTTAAAGAAGACCAGATTAGAATCACATGGCATTGATGATAGAGGAAATAGTGCTATGAAATTATCATTAAATCAATCATTGTCTATTGCTCCAAATAACAAGGCAATGGATGCTTCTGGAACATTAACTGAACAGTACACTAAAGAATATTATGCTTTGGTTTCAGAAATCAAATCTGCTGATACAATCGAAAAATATAAATCTATAAAAATTAAGGTAGAAAAATTCATAGCTAAATATGAATCTAAAGAAAGTAAAAAATGATTGCCATTCTTTAAAAAAAGAGTTGATTCAAATTACAAAAAACACCCGGCCGATGCGGGTCCATATAATGTTACAATTCCTCAAAGTTCATGAACATATATAATATACGAATTTGAAAAACAGGATATTGATAGAATACATGCTATCAAGGTAGAAAATCAAGCGTTATTTGATGTCTACTACAAATATAGAAGAAATGCTAAATTAAATTATGAGTTTCTAAAATTAATAGCTAGAGTAAAAGATGCTGGAATAGTTGACGATTCGACACGATATAGTCTAGAGCAATTAAAAACTAATTTTGAAGGTGTTATAAATGCAGAAGATAAGAGTAAAATTATTTTAGAATCAAATAAACAATTATTCGGTACATACAATGTTTCTGAATGATGAAAAAAAACGTCACAAATTAATTTCTTAAACTGATGAGCAAAAAAAATAGCCAATGCTCCAGAAAGTTTGATTAGCCAAGAAGAAAAATATGAATTGCTAGATAAAATAGCTTTAAATACAGACTCAACAGATAAAGCATTTTTAGAAGAATGGAAAAAATTCAAAGATAGATTCTACAGTAGTAGTCTAATTGGCCCTGGTGAATTAGATAACGATGGCTATCCAAAAAATGCTAAACCTTATATTTGAAGATAAAAAATATCAAAGTAATGTAGAAATTTTTATGTATATTCTCTTGTATAAATATTTTAAATCTTAAACTTTTACTGGTTTTTATAACTAAAATAAAATAAGGGGAAAATGCTGATTTATTAAAAAAATCAGCATTTTTTACTTTTTTTGACCTCAAATATATAATAATTTAGTTATAAATACACTAAAGAAAATAAGGTAGAAATTATACTAAAAGTCCAAAAAGTTCAAATGCCTAAAAATGTCAAAATCATTAGAAAAGATGATAATAAATATGTATATTATGTTGCAGGAACCGAATATAAAAAAATAAAAAATATAATATCAACAAGAGAGTTAATATTGGTAAAATAGATTTAAAAAAATGACAATTTTTTAGTATCAAATGATAAGTATTTTTAATTTTCCCGGCGCAAAAATAACAATAATATAAGATGATAAAAAATATCATCCGTTGTTCCTATCGGGCAATATTTGGCAATAACTAATTTTTTTAAAGATTTATATAGATGAACATTTGGAAAATATTTTTAACACAAAAAGCGAATTAATAAAGGCATTGGCATCTCATTATATTGATTAAGAATTTACGGTTTCACAATTATTTAAAAAGTGGGCATATAAAAATTTTTCTGGTTTATTTTTAATTCCTTCAAACTCAATGATATCAATGCTTTTGCATAAAAATATAACAACAGAAAAAATACTTGAATTTAATTATAGATGATCAAAACAATTAAGAACATATTTAGA